>JAEZYO010000679.1 GCA_023419055.1 Pseudomonadota bacterium
CCCCTGCGCCGCGCTGTCTACCGGCAAGACGAGCTCCGGGCTGGTCTCGATCCCGCGCCGCTCGCCGAGCGTGCGAGCGATGACCTCGCGCAGGGACGCGAGCCCTTGAGCCGGGCCGTAGCAAAACAGGCGCTCAACCGCGTACCGCGCCACGGCGTCGGCGATCTCCGGGGCGCAGCGGAAGTCGGGATCCGCAGCGGTCAGGGGGATCACGCCCTCGGGGACCGTCGCCCAGCGCAAGTTGTGCGCGCGCTGTCGCAGCAGCGACAAGTCGATCTGGCTGTCGTCGAACAGCCCGACCCGATTCGCGCGCTTCACGAGACACCCCGCCTCGGGACGCCCCGAGGATCGGGCGAGAACGGGATGAGCATCTCCTCGTCTCGGAACGCTTCGGGGTTCAGGAAGCGCGCCTCGAGCCTGCGCCCGTAGTCCAGGTGCTGCGCCAAGGAAGGCCTGCGGCGCGCCTCGTAAGAGCCGAGGCAGCTCTCGAGCGAGGACCGATCGAGCTCGTTTCGGAGCGTCTCGACGAGGATCACGGCGTCGGAGAGCGCGCTCGTGGCCCCCTGGCTCGTGAACGGCAACGTCAGGTGGGCCGCGTCGCCGACGAGCACCACGTTCTTTCTAAACAGCGCCGGCAATGGATCGAGGTCGCGCCCGCTCCAGACGAAGACGCGCTCGAAATCCGTCGCGGCCACGACTTCGGCGGTTGGTTCAGGCCAACCGTACAGCGTCTCCGTCACGAAGGCCTTCCTTTCTACGGCGCTCGCGAGATCATGCTCGGCCGCACGCGCGCCTTCGAACTGCATGTACCAGACGATCTCGCCCGCCGAGCACGGGAGCAGGCCGAACGAGAGCGCGGAGGCCGTGGACTGCGTCTTGATCAGGCTGCCGGCGAGACCGAGAGCCTGCTCGGGCAAG
Source organism: Pseudomonadota bacterium (assembly GCA_023419055.1). The sequence continues at coordinate 919 of JAEZYO010000679.1, forward strand.
CGATCGGTCGCGCCGACGAGCTCTTTCACCCGAGACCTTCGCAAGTGGCACTTCGGAAAAAGCAGGCTCCTCACCGTCGAAAACGCCCCGTCCGCCCCCACGAAGAAATCACCCTCTTCGTAGAGCCCGGTGTTCGATTCGCCGGCAGCGCCACGACCCGCGCCGTCGACGGCGAAGCGCGCGAACTCGAAATCCGTGTGAACCTTCGCGCGGGTGAGAGCGCCGAGCAACACGGCGACGCACGCCGAGCGCCTGATCGCGAGGCAGCCATCCATCGAGTGCCGCATCGAGACGTCACCCGAAGGAGTCCTCATGACGAGCTCTCGTAAGGGTTCTCCCGCCCTTTGAAGCGCCTCACCGACTCCCAGCGCTTCGAGCGCCGCCACTCCCCGTGGCAAGAGCACGAACCCGAGCCCCACGTCTCCCAACGTGTGCGAGCGCTCCTTGACCACCACGTCGAACCCACACGCTTCGAGCCCAATGGCCGCCGAAAGGCCCGCCACACCACCTCCGATGATCACCGCTTTCATGGAGCTTCGAGGCGCCTACCCTGGGCGCCCACGGCGAGCATACGCCCCTACCGGGTAAACCGGCACTGGTCATCTTTCGAGCGCTGCGTAATGCCCCTCGACTCACGCCGCCTATCGCCCGTTCGCTTCGGCGGCTCGGCCGCTCCGTCCCCGCGGCCTATTTCTTTTCAGCGATCCGGCACTGCGCCTCGGTGTGACGAGGCAAAGAGGACACTCGCCGGACACACTCGCGGCTTTCCTATCCGATGTCCCTTCGAATCCAGGAACGCGCTGCATCTATTTGATGCAGCGTCCGAACGTTCGATGCGGGTCCGTCGACAACCCGCCCGAGTGACACCCCCGCGGTCACTCGGGCAGAGCTCGCTCGGCGATCACTCCCCGAGGCGGAAGGCTTCTACGTAATCCTCGGCCACGCTCCCGTCCTCTTGGAGGATCATGAACCAATGCGTCCACGGGATCTCGAGCTCCTCGAAGATGCCAATCACGTCCTCGTAATAACGAACGAGATCTTCACGGAGGGCCGTGCGATCGTAGCCCCCGAACTCGTTGCAGATGACGGGCACGCCGTGAGTCACGCCCCAGGCTTTCGCGATGGCGATACGATTGTAGAGCGCCTCGCGTGTACCGTTCTGGTAGTAGTTTTTGAACTGGTCCCAGATCCAGGCGGCGTTGGTTTTCGAGAGACCGAGGTCGCTCGAGTACTCGCTCCAGCGCTCGGGGTTGTACGGGTACGGAATGGCGCGCGTGGTCGACATGTTCGCCCAGCTTGCCCCCTGGTGCGTGAAGATGAATGGGTCGTAGAAGTGGAACGCGTAGACGATGTTGTCGTCTTCGAACGGCGTGCGCGCCGCGAGCATGTCGATACCGTACCAGTTCACGTCTCCGAAGATGATGGTGTGGGTCGTATCCTCCGCTCGGATCGCGGAAATGATGCGGGTAGCGGCTTCCGTCCACGGCGCGACGGGGAGCACGGTCGATGACCCCGACGAGAGCTCGGGCTCGTTCATGAGCTCGAAGTACAGGTCGGTGCGCGGGCTGTCCTTGAAATGAGCCGCGACCGCGCGCCACAGCGCGACCACCTCGTCGACCGACGCGGGATCACCGAGCGCGAGCGAGCCGTCGTACTGGTGGTAGTCGATGGTGAGCGAGAGCCCGTGCGCCGCGGTCCATTCGTCGAAGCTGTCCAGGATCGTGAAGAGATCCTCGTGAATGGTGAGCGTCAGGTCGTCGCCCGATCCGCTCTTTTCCGTCACGTACAGATCGAGATCGATCGGCAACCTGAGCGCCCGAAACCCCGCCGATGCCAGGTTTTCGATCGTGGTCTCGTCGTAGTCGAAGCCGTCGAAGCGGGTATCTTCGAGCCAGTTCGTGAGGTTGTAGCCGCGGTTGAGCTCCGCCATGGCCTTCTCCTGGAGCGGGCCCGGGATCTCGATCGACTCGAGCTCGTTCAACGGCGGCGGCGCAGGCTCGGAGATGACGAGATCGGGCGGTCCCTTGTCGATGTCGAGCGACTTCTCGAAATACACGTCATCGAGCTCGATCTTCCCTTCCGTGCCATCCGCCCCCACCACGTGCCAGGACACGGACCTGAGCTTCGTCACGTCCCAAGGCACGGCCCTGCCGTGTCCGGCTTGCAGCAGGACCTCGTACGGGATCTTGACCTTGACCCAGGCGCTCGAGGCCGGAACGTCGAAGGCGTGGAAGTCGTAGTCGAGGACGTCGGTAGTCTCCAAACGGACGGTGTGCGCGGGCCCCCGGAACTGGTACGAGAGCCCTTCGTAAGCGCTCACGTCTTGGCTCACGTTCACTCCGATGCCGATGAAGGGATCCCACTCGTAGCCGGCCTTGGTGAGCGTGTAGGGCACGGCGAGCGCGTGCTGAGATTGATAGCCTTCGGCCGAGATCCACGGCTGAGGTCCGAGCAACGAGCCACCCGCGGCGTCGCGGTCGGTATAACCGAACCAAGGGGTCCCGAGAGCAGTGTCGTGGTCGCCGTCTTCCAGGTCATCGACCAGGAGGTCCTCAGAGTGGTCCTCGGGCGTGCTGCCGGCGGAGCCACCCGCTCCTCCCGAGCCCCCCGCCTGGGCCGAAGCGCCGCCCGAACCGCCGTTACCCGCTGCTGCGCCGGTGCCTCCCCCGGGGAGGCTGCTCGAGCCCGCGTCGCACCCGGCCACGAGGCAGAGCACCCAGAGCGAAACGAGCGGAGTTGATTCAAGAAAGTTCATCGATGGTTTTCCTCGAGTCGAACCGAAACGGTACCAATCCTTTAGGGTTACAGAAGGGGCCGCACCAGGCCAGCCCAAAGGGCACTAATCGGCACGAGGCTCACGTCGGGACCTTGAAGCCGACGGAGACGACCCCCGCGGCGCGCATGGCAGCGACGGTGCGCACGACGTCGTCGTAGCGAGAGCCGGGGTTCGCCGTGACGAACCCCAGCGAATCGTCGCTCGAGGTGTTCGAGCGGCGGGCGATTCTCGCCGCGACTTCATACAACGTGTCAGGCCTGCGAAGTCGTACGCGCCGTCCGAGCGCGGAAGGGTGACGCCGGCGCCGAGCCCGGCGCAGCCCGGGGCCACGTTGCTGCGGTTGTCTTTCACCGCGAATCCGTCGCCGATCACGAACACCACGAACGCGCCGTCTCGCTTGACGGTGTCCGGACCAAAGTCGAAGCCGGTTACCGTACCCGTTGCTCGATCTCGGGGACCGGTGGCGAGCACGACGCGCCTCATGCCCGTTTGCCCGAGCGTAAAAAGGACCTCGACCAGCACGCGAAACGGGGTCTCGCGATCGATGAAGAGCGCCGCGTCGGACGTCGCCGGTTCCCGACGCTTTACCGACTCCGCGAGCGCCACGATCAACAAATTTCCCCTGCGCTCTCGGCCCACGCCCAAGGTCGCTTGTTCCGAGAGCGGCGGGAGCTCGACCAGCTCGGCCCCGTCGACGCGAAGCGCCTTGCGGCTCACACGAACTTCGAGCGCCTGGCCGACGTTCTGAACCGGAGCCTCGACCTCGGGTAACGAGAGCTCGTCTTCGCTCGGCCGCACCTCGGGCACCACGGCCGCCTCCTCCTTGGCGACCGTCACCGGGCTCACTCGAGGCTGCGGCTCCGGAGTGGCCTCGTGCACCGTCGAGCGGGCGCAAGCGAGCGAGAACACACCGGAGCTCAGCACCAGGGTCACCAGCCAAGGACGGGATCGCCCGAGCATCACGTGGGATCCGTCCTGGTTCGGTCGTTCGAGAGACGCTGACGGCGGACGAGCGCCGCAAAAAGCGAGTTCATGCCCGCCGAAAGTATCTGCGCGCATCCGCGACGACACAACGGCGGACATACCGTTCGCCCATGGCCGCCGCCTTTCGAATGCCAAGATCGAGCCGTTTTGCCGCCGGCACGGAGAGTGCTCCCTGCGCCATCGATGGGAGCTCCTTCGTTCGGTTCGGGTACGATTTGCGGCACCCCGCTCGGGCTCGCGCGCGCTCACGCGAGCGTGGTCGTGGGCCTCGAAGCGCACGCCATTCAGGTCGAGGTGTGCTGCACGCGCGGCCCTGCGTTCTTTCAGCTCGTCGGCCTCGCCGAAGCTGCGGTGCGAGAGGCCCGAGTGCGCGTCGCGAGCGCGCTCGCCCGGCTCGGCATCTTGCTCGACGAATACGCGATCACGGTGAACCTCGCGCCGGCTGACCTGCGCAAGCACGGCGCCTCCCTCGACGTCGCGCTCGCGCTCTCGGTGCTGGCCGCCATAGGTCGCCTTGAACCCGCCGAGCTCGACGGCGTGCTGGTGCTCGGTGAGCTCGCCCTCGACGGCTCCGTCCGCCCGGTGAGGGGACTGCTCCCGCAACTCACCGGCGCGCGCGGGCGCGGCTTCACGCGAGCGCTCGTGCCGGCCGACAACGCGCGGGAAGCCGGCTTCGTGCGCGGGATCGAGGTAGCGCTGGCGTCCACGCTCGAAGAAGTGTTCTCTTCCCTTTCCGGCGGAGCGCGCTTGAAATCGGCACCCCTCTTGGAGTTCGTCCCGAGCGCGCCGCAACCGCCGTTCGATCTGGAGGAGGTGCGCGGCCAGGCCACGGCGCGTCGGGCGCTCGAGATCGCCGCGGCGGGCGCCCACAACCTGCTCATGATGGGACCGCCCGGGAGTGGGAAGACCATGCTGGCGCGGGCCTTTCCAGGCATCCTGCCTCCCCTCAGCCTCGCCGAAGCGCTCGAGTGCACGGCGATCCACAGCGTCGCCGGAACCCTGGCCCTCGAGCGCGGACTCGTGAGCGAACGTCCGTTCCGCGCCCCACACCACTCCGTGAGCGAAGCCGGGCTCGTCGGCGGCGGCGAGCTGCCCCGCCCCGGAGAGGTGAGCCTCGCGCACCATGGCGTGCTGTTCCTCGACGAGCTCGCCGAGTTCCGCCGCTCCGCGCTCGAGGCGCTCCGGCAGCCGCTCGAAGACGGCGTGGTCAGCGTCGCGCGCGCCCGCGCCCGCGCTCAGTTTCCTGCCCGCCCCCTCTTGATCGCCGCCACCAACCCTTGTCCGTGCGGGTACACGGGTCACCCTACCCGGCCTTGCCGCTGCGGCCCGAAGCTCCGGCGCCGCTACCTGTCGCAGCTGAGCGGCCCGCTCCTCGATCGGCTCGACGTCCACGTGCTCGTGCCTCCCGTGGACGTGGGCTCCCTCACCTCGCGCGCTCGCGCCGAGTCGTCGTCGACGGTGAGGGAGCGCGTCACCGCGGCCCGGATGCGTCAATGGGACCGAGCGCAGAGGCTCGGGTTCGAAGCGACCACGAACGCAGCGCTCAAGCCTCGAGAGCTCGCGCGAGCCGTCGAGCTCGACGCGGACGGCGCGCGATTGATGCAGAGCGCCGTGGAGAAGCTTTGCCTGAGCGCTCGCGGCTACGGCAGGGTCCTCCGCGTCGCCCGCACCATCGCGGATCTCGAGGGGGCGGCGCAGGTACGCGCGCCGCACGTCGCGGAGGCGATCCAGGGGCGCGTTCTGGATCGAGACAATCCGTGAGAATTGCTGTCCAGCCCGGCCCTCGAGTATCGTCTTCACCGCATGGGATTTTGGGACAAGCTGCGTGGCCTGCTCGGTACCACCTCGACTGCGGGCGACGCCGAGCCGCCGCGTGCGCCGGTTCGTGGCACAGCGGAAGAGGCGTTCGCGGCGCTGTTCCTCGACGAGGCCCGCGCTCACCCCGCCGTGGAACGAGCAGAACGCGTGCCCGGCGATTTCGCGGTGCACCTCTTCCGCCCCGGGAACGCCGAGCCCTGGACCGCGTTTCTCGGGAATCTCTTTCAGGAAGCGCGAGAAGACCCTCCGGAAGAGAAGGTTCTCAGAATTCGCCGGTTCCTCTCCTCGCTCGGTACGACCGAGACCGACCTCCCGTGGGAGGACGCGGCGCCACGCCTGGTACCGCTGGTCCGCCTCGCCACGTTCGGCGCCGGTTCGAACGTGACCCCGCTCTCCCGTCCGTTCGTGCCCTTTCTCCGCATGCTCGTCGGCGTCGACAACGAGGACTCGGTAGCGATCGTCGATCGCTCCCGCTTCGACGAGTGGAAGCAGTCGACGGACACCGTCTTTGCGGCGGCCATCTCGACGCTCGCGCTTCACGTTCGCGACGACGACGTGGAGGTCTACGACTCCGAAGCGGCGTACCCGATCTGGCACGTCGCGAGAGACGATTCCTACGAAAGCTCGCGTCTCGCGTTGCCCGGCTTCTTGGCCTCCTTCCGCGGGCGTGTCTCGGGCAACCCCATCGCCATCGTGCCCAACCGCTCGACGCTCATCGTCTCCGGGGACGGCGATCCCGCCGCGATCGCGCGACTCGCTCGCTCGGCGGAGGCAGAGTTCATGGCGTCGCCCCGCGCGGTGTCCGCCGCCGTCTACACGCTGGATAGCTCGGATCTCGTGACACCGCTCCACCTGCCCAGTGAGCACCCTCAGCATATCTTGGTCGAGCGCGGTCACCGCGTGCTCGCCGCCACCTGCTACGCCGATCAGAAGGCCGAGCTCGAGAAGCGCTTCGAGGCGGAAAACATCGACGTCTTCGTCGCCTCCCTCAGCGTCTCGGAGCACCAGGAGAGCAAGCAGCTGACGACCATGGCCACGTTTGCGCAAGGCATCAGGTCGCTCTTGCCCGAAGCCGACATGATCGTGTTCGTCACCAACGAGAGCCCCGATCCTTCGATGACGATGGTGCCGTGGTCGACCGCGCTCGAGCTCGCCGGTGACTGCTTCGAGCGGGACCCGGAGCTCGATCCGCCTCGATACCGGACCGTGGGGTGGCCTCCGCCGGCCGTGCTCGAGGGCCTCCGAGCTCGTGCCGTCTGGCGCAGTGACGGAAGCTGAGCGGGTAGCTCGAATCATCGCCGAACGAAGCGAACGTCGTCGATCCATACGTCGTAAGGCGTGTCTTCGGGTCGGATCAGGAACGCCAGGCTATTCAATCTCTTCGGGTCGAGCGCTGGTTTGTCCATGCCGCGCTGGCGGAGCGCCTCCCAGCGGACCTCGTAGCGCTCGAAGGTCGAGCCGAGCTCGATCTTCACGACGTGCGGATTGTGGCAGTCTGTTTCGCAAGTTCCCCCCTCGGCGATCGGGATCGTGCTCGTCTCCCGCGGACCGAAATAGAGGCGCCCGGGGCCGCGAGCGGCGAAGGTGATTCCGGCGTACTCGGACGCGTCGTAGCAGGCCGGCCTGAAGGTGGTCTCGATCACTGCGCCCCAATCGAGTAGGCGCCCGCCCTTCACGTGGAGCGCCAGGCGGTTCTCCGGAAGAGCCTCTGGTCGTGGCACCGGCAGCAGCGCGGGAGCCGTCCCCGGCGCGTCGATCTCTCGAACCCAGCGCCAGAACCCGACCCGCTGCTCGAAGGGAGCGAGCGAGTCGTCTCCGTCCTCGAAATCGTCGATCAGGGGCTCGAGGCCCGACGCGCCAACAGGAGCGCTGCAGGGGTCGACGAGCGCTGCCCTCGGCTTTTGCGCGGAGCCGAGGGAGGCCGCTTCGAGCGTGATCGGCGCCGGACTCGGAGCACCACGAAGCAAGAGCGAAAACGCCGCGGCGAGCGCCACGCAGGCGCCGCCCACGGCGACCGTGGTCGGGAGCCAACGCACCTCGCGCGGATAGTAGTGCTCGAGACGCATCCGGTGCTCGACTCGCTCGATCAGCACCTCACCGAGGGCGTCCGGAGCCTGCTCGCTTCGGGCCGCTTCCACGAGCGAGGCCAAGAACGCTCGATCCTCGAGCTCTCGCATCACCGAGCCCTCGCGCGCAGCCGGCGCAACGCGGCTTCGAGCGCCTCGCGCGCTCGAACGAGCCGAGAGGCTACCGTACCCTCGGGGATGCAAAGCGCCGCCGCGACTTCCGCTCGAGTCATTTGCTCGAGCTCTGCGAGCACGAAGACCTGACGGTCCGCGTCTCCGAGGGTGCCGAGCGCCTCGTCCAGGAGATCGCGCGCACGCCTGAGCTCGAGGGCGCGATCCGGTTCGAGATCGTCGCTAGGGCTGTGGTCGGGATCGAACGCGTTGGTGACGGACCGTTGCCACTTGAGTCGCTTGTGATCCGAGGCGACTCTGAGCGCGGTCGACACGAGAAACGAGCGCTCCGCCCTCTCGGGGACTCGCTCGAGGCGCCGAGCCAAGACCCAGAACACCTCCTGCGCCGCGTCTTCCGCGTCCGCAGCCCCGAGTCCGCTGCGCCGGAGCACGCGCCAGACGAGGTCCACGTGTCGCTCGACCGCCACCCGAACCCGCCCGTCCCCGGAAATCTGCGCCTTTTCCAGAGCAGCATCCGCGACGGCGGGCGCGGGAGATGGCCCGAGAGCCAACGGAGGCCGAACCTGAGCACGCACTCCCTCCTGATGGGATCCCTCGTCAGCTTCGATCGAAAAAAGTTCGGGCGATCAGAACGAGCGCCGCCGCCCATCTAGGGCCCACCATGAAACACCGCTTTAGCGTTCATTGGGTCAAGCTCCTTCCTCTCGCCGCCGCCGTCTCCGCCTGCGGCACCGCCAGCACGAGCGACGGAGGCGCGTCGGGCCCCGAGAGCGCGACCGCCCCGCTCTCGGCGGCCCCGGGCAAGGCCTCCGAAGGCGTCACCGCGAACTGCGACGCGTGGTCGACGCACTCCGACGGCCCGTACAAGTACGAGAACAACGTGTGGGGCGCGAACAAGGTCAAGGGTAAATACGAGCAGTGCCTGCTGCGTCGTACCCGGGAGGGTCGCGAGGAGGTGGGCTGGTCCTGGCGCTTTCCCGGCTTCGATCCGAGCGTGTTCGCGTACCCGCAGATCATCTTCGGGTGGAAGCCTTGGTCGGGAGGGGAGCCGACCGACGCGCGCTTCCCCTTGAAGGTTGCAGACGCCCGGAACCTTTCGCTCCACTACGAGGTCGAGACCGAGGCCGAGGGCAGCTACAACCTCGCGCCCGAAATCTGGCTCACCGAGAGCGGCGAATGGTCGAAGGAGCCGAAACCGAAGACCATCACCGCCGAAATCATGTTCTGGATGGACTACAAGGAGGGCGCTCGCCCCGCGGGCAAGGTCGTCGAAACGCCGACGTTCGACGGTGTCACCTACGAGCTCTGGAAGGCAGACGAGATCGGCGACAAGGGCGACGGCGAGGGCTGGACGCTGTACTCGTTCAAGAGCCCGACCGTTCAGCACCGGGGCACGATCAGCATCCATCAGCTGCTCGCGCATTTGGTACAGAAGGGCCACGTCGACCCGAACCACTACGTCGCAAGCGTCGAGTTCGGGAACGAGGTCATGGGCGGCTCGGGGACGACCTGGGTCAAGCGCTTCGAGGTCGACCTCGAGTGAGCCGCTCACGGCGAATCGAGGGGAGGAGAGCGCGCTAGAGGGAAACGTCGAGGCCTCGCGGGCCTCGACGTCCTTCGCGCCCCATCCCATTTCTTCGCGCTCAGTTCACCTGGACGTAGAAGTCCTGGCTCTCGAGGTTCGTGATCGGCCCCTCCCAGATCTCGAACCCGACGGCCACCGCGTTGATGTGGGTACCCGGCACGTTCAAACCTCGCATCTCCGCGTCACGCACGAAGTCCATCACGTCGAACTCGATCTCGTAGCTTTCGCTGCCGGTCGCGCGAACCCAGTTGATGATGGGGAGGTTGTTCACGCTACCGTTCCAGATGTTCCAGGTGCCGGGGACGTTCGCGACGGTCACGTTCTGGTGCGCGTTGTTCGCCGTGCCCGCCGGTTGAAAGCCGGGAGGATCGCGCAACCAGACCATCAAGTAACCCTGGAGTTGGGTGCCGTTGCCGACCCAGATGTCGTACGAAGCGTTGTACTCGCCTTCGTTGCAGTTCGGCGCCCAGCGCCACCCCGTCTTCAACGTCGTGATCTCGTCGCGCCGGATCGGAAGCCCGCACGCGGGCACGTTCATGACGGAGTACCGGCCGCAGAACACCGTCGGGAAGGACGCCGGCTGCCCCATGGATCCTGCCTGGCCCGCCATGCTCTTGACGATGAACGACGTACCTTCCCAAGCGATCGAGTGCTCGTCGAAGCCCGGCCCCCAGCCGTTCGTGATGAGGACGTAGGGGTCGCCGTCGCGAGATACCTGCGCGGTGTGATACTGCTCGTCGGACTCGCCCGAGCCCTCCATCACGCCTTTGCCGAGCAGCGAGTCGGGGTTACCCCCGCCGCTTCCGCCGACCGGACAACTCGAGGAACCAGCGCTCCCTCCCGCGCCACCGCCGGGCGTTCCGCCCGCTCCGGCGTTCGAAGCGCCGCCACCCGCCGCTCCGCCGGTACCTGCTACGGCGCTCGCCCCGCCGCCTCCGAAGCCGCCACCACCAACGCTCGGCGGAGCACCACCCCCGCCACCCGACGTGCCTCCGCCCCCGGTTCCACCCACGCCGGCGCCGCCTTGGCCGCCGCTTCCGCCGAGGGCGCCATGACCGCTCTCCGTGCTCGAGCCGCAGCCGCTCAGGGTCGTCGCGCTCGCGGCCGCGAGCGAGAGCGCCGCAAGTAAGGAAAAGAAACGAATCATCGATACACCACCACAAGTAAATTCTGGTTGAGCAACTCGCGACGCCGTCATCGCGCTCCGCGGGTCGGCGCCGCCGCAAAGAGGAGCTGATCTCGTTGATCGAAAATCCGGGTCAGATAATTGCGGCACTGAACGCGCCCATCGCGCTCGAGCGCGTGAAGCGGACTTCCGCTCCATTCCTTCGTCGCTCGAGCTTCAGCGGCGACGGTGAGAAAGCGTCCACGCACGGCGAGAAAGGATTCAAGGCTCGCGCCTCACCCGCTCGCGCGAACGGAGCCGCTCGATAACTCCCAAGGGTGTTGTCGCCGCCGAGCGGTGTGCGCCGGGTGGCTCGTCCGAGCTCTCGGCCACGCGCCCGGCAACTTCACGGCGCTCGGAAGCTCGTCTCCGGAAATTTGCGGGGCGCGCCGGCGGCGGAGCGTGCAAACATCCCACGCTGGAAGATCATGCTCGCGCTGTCGCGTCTTTTCCCCAGTTCATGTCAGGCGTTTCTCTGCCTTCTCACGCTTCCGGCGCTGCTCGTCGCAGGCTCCTGTGTGAAGCGGACCCCGAAAGCGGAGCCCGCGATATCGACGGCGGCGCCCGAACCACCGGGTAAGTATGGGGAAGTGTCCGGGATCGACCTCATACCGGCGAGCGGGGTCCGCGCCTTTCGGGTGGGCGGCAAGGCCGAGCGCGTCGCGCTTTCGTACGTGGACGTCGCCGGGCAGCCGTTCAAAGAGGCGCTCCGCGCCGAGATCAAGGAACGCTCCGGCAACACCTGGGACGTGCAGGTGCAGATGCGGGTGGATCAGCCCGTTTCGGCGGGCGACGTCTTGCTGGCCACCTTCTACTTGCGGGCGGAGTCGACGCGAGCCGAAAGCGCGGAGGGTCAGACCGAGTTCGTGATGGAGCTCGCCCGTGACCCGTGGACGAAGTCGGTGAGCCAACCCGTGCGCGCGGGCCGCGAGTGGACGAAGATCCACGTTCGCTTCGAGGCCGCTCAGCGCTACGCCTCGGGCGAAGCGCAGGTGATCTTTCGCCTCGGCTACGAGCCGCAGACGCTCGAGATTGGCGGCGTCAAGCTCGAGAACTTCGGCAAGCAGCTCGCGCTCTCCGCGCTGCCGACGACGAAGGTCACCTACCCGGGGATGGAGGCTGACGCTCCCTGGAGAGCGGCGGCCCGAGACCGCATCGAGAAGCTCAGAAAGGGTGAGCTCGCGGTGGCGGTGAAGGACGGCACGGGGAAGCCGGTTGCAGGGGCCGAAGTCTCGTTCGAGATGAAGCGGCTCGGTTTCGGCGTAGGGTCGGCGGTCGTGGCTCAGGCGCTCGTGGAACCGGCGCCCGGCAACCGCGCCTACGCAGAGCTCGTGCCCGAGCTCTTCAATATGGCAGTGTTCGAGAACAACCTGAAATGGCCGCCGCTCGCCGGGGATTGGGGACCAGGCTGGACCCTCGACGTCGCGCGGCGAGGCGCCGTCTGGCTGAAGGACCACGGCGTCGAGGCGCGCGGGCACGTGCTCGTTTGGCCGAGCTTCCGCAACTTGCCGCGCTCGCTCGAGGCTCTCGAGAAGGACCCGCAGAAGCTCCGCGCCGCGGTCGCAGAGCACGTCAGAGACCTCGCCAGGGCCATGCGCGGGAACCTGGTCCACTGGGACGTCCTGAACGAGCCGTTCGACAATCACGACCTCATGGATCTGCTCGGGCGAGAGGTCATGGTCGAGTGGTTCGAGGAGGCGCGCTCGGCGGACCCGAAGGCGCTCCTCTTCATCAACGACTACGCCATCCTCTCGGGTGGCGGCGGCAACACGGCCCACCGAGATCATTACGAGGAGACCATCCGCTTCTTGATGGAGAAGGGCGCTCCCCTCGACGGCATCGGCATGCAGGGGCACTTCGGCGCGGCGCTCACCTCACCCGAACATTTGCTCGAGATCCTCGATCGCTACGCCAAGTTCGGAAAGCCGATCTGGGTCACCGAGTTCGACATGGACCTCGAGGACGAGGAGCTCGCCGGCAAGTACTTGAAGGACTTCTACACCACGCTGTTCAGCCACCCGGCGGTCGGCGGCATCTTGATGTGGGGCTTCTGGGACGGCGCGCACTGGAAGAAGAACGCGCCGCTCTATCGCGAGGATTGGTCGTTGAAGCCAGGCGGTCGGGCGTTCCGCGATCTCGTGCTCCGCGACTGGCGCAGCGAAGGG
>JAEZYO010000420.1 GCA_023419055.1 Pseudomonadota bacterium
GTGCTACCCTGCGCGAAACTCGCGTTTCGTCCCGGCAGGTGCACTGGGCCTCTCCAATCGGAGGTGTGCACCCTTTCCGATCCGGCGGCCCCAGCAGCTACGACAGCAACTCCTCAGCTACGAGAGCCCGAGCAGCTAGCGGTTCGGCGGGCCGCACCACGTCGAGGTTCGGGATCAAGCGCAGGCCCCAGAGGCGCCGGCACCGAGGCTGGCGCTTCACGTATCGAGATGTCGCCAGCCTGAAGCCATCCTCTTCTAAGCAGCCAACTGCGTGCGACGACGACGGGCGCACGTTCTATCTCGACGATCCGCCGGGAGATCTCGACCGCAAACGGCAACGGGCGTGCTTCGCGAAAGCCCGAGAACCAGGGGCCGCTCGAGTACGGATCGATGCCGACCCGGAGATCCGGCTCGTGCTTGCGATAGTTGGCGTGCACGTAGACCAAGACGCGCCGCACCTCGCCCGGCGTCTGCAACTCACGCGAGTGAAAGCGGTCGGCCCAGAAGGTCCCTCGCCTACCCAGGACGCGGTTGATGCGGTGAGCCAACCTTACTGCGAGCCCCTGCATGCCACGTGACAACGTCACTTCGCACTCGGCCTCGACGATCAGGTGCACGTGATTTCGCTGAAGCGAGTAGTGCACCACGCGAAAGTGCTGCGCGTGACGCGCGTTAGCCGCGGCGATCGCCCGAGCGAACGCCTTCAGCACCGTCTGGCTCCGCAGCCCACCGAAGCGCGAGCGAAGCGTCACGTGAACGGGCCATCGTTCGAGATGTGCCCCGCGTGAAACATGCGGGACGCGCTTACCTGGGCGCGATGGAGGCCTGCCCGCGCCTTCGCGGCGACCACCATGTCTCGACTTCGTCTTCGTCTTCGCGAGCGCTTGCGCGCGATGCCCCGATTCCCCACGACGCATGCTTGATTCATAGCGCTGATTCGCTTTTCGACAAGGCCCTTCAACGACAAAAAGATGAGCAGAGGAATGCGCCTCGCTTGATTCGGCAGAGTCCCCCGCCCGGAGCGAAACTCGGCGCGCCGCAGCGTGATTCGGCAGAGTCTCCCGCCCGAAACTCGGCGCGCCGCAGCTTGATTCGGCAGAGTCCCCCGCCCGGAGCGGAAACTCGGCGCACCGCAGCTTGATTCGGCGGAGTTGCTCGACGAGAGGCAGAGTCGCTCGACGAGAGGCAGAGTCACGCGACGGGAGGCCGAGTCGCGCGATGGAGCTCGGAGGCGCGCGACGGGGGGCAGAGTCGACGCGGCGCGCGGGAGTGGCTCAGAAGGAGAGGCCGCCGCCGAGGTGGAGTCCCCAGAAGCCTCCGGGGTTGAAAGAGAAGCCTGCGGGCTCGTCGAGGTTCAAGGTGAAGCGGGCGTGGAAGAAGCCTCGGCCGAAGTGCTGGCGGAAGTTCGGCTCGAAGGAGAGCTGCGCGTTGTCGCCCTCTTCGGTCATGAGCCAATAGAGCCCGAGGCGTGCGCCGAGCAGCGTTTTCGGCGTGACCCAGAAAGCTACGCCGGGAGCGAGCGTGAGCGCTAGCGCGGCGTCGCGTCCGTCGTCGCCGGGCTCGTCGTCACCCGTGGGGAGGGAGATCGTGAGCGACGCGTCGCCGCCGAACAGCACGCGATCACCGTACTCGACGCGGAGCGGCGCGACGAGGCTCATCGTGCGCGGTAACCAGAGGTAATCGTCCTGGAACGCCCGGATCTCGGACGCTCCTCGCAGCGCGACGTAGTGGCCAGCGTCGCTGTCGGGCGCGAACGGGAGCGCCACCCCGCCGCCCATCTTGTAGCGGAGAGCACCCGCGCCGCCCAGGTAGTTCACCCCGACGAAGGGATCACCCGAGACGAAGGTGCTTCGATCTTCGAACGTGCCGGTGCGTGGATCGATCGCGTCACGCGAAGCGTAGACGAAGGGCAACACGAGCTCGAGCTCGAGCGAATCAGTGAGTTTGTAGCCGCCGCCGAGCACCGGAACCCAAACCGTGAGCGCCTCCTGGGTGTGGAAGCCGAGCTCACCCCAGAAGCGCCCGCGCTGCTCCGGCGAAAGCGAGAGCCCGGCGCCGGTCGTCGAAGTCGGCGCGGCGAAGCGCCCGTCGGCGCGCCACGCGCGAGCAGGCTCACCGCGTTCACGTCTCGGCCGTGCGCCTCTGGCCTTCGCGCCCTCGCGGGGAGCCTGTGCGTCGCCTCCGGCTTCGTCGGCCTTCATCTGCTCGCCGACGTCACCGTCTCGCTCCTCGGCCTCCATCTCGGCGCCGACGTCGGCCCACGCCGGAGCAACGAAGCTTACCAGGGTGACGATCGCGGAAGCCGAGCAGAGATGGAGACGGGACTTCGAGATGAACATTTCGAGGCCTGCGCTTCGGCAGTGTTAGACCAAGCGGCGCCGCGCGCTCGAACAAACTCTGCGCGGCGAGTCGTCAGGTGAGAATCCCCGTGTCCCGACGACTGGCCGTCCGTCCGAAGCAGCCAGCCTTTCCCTCGAAGACGGGCCGCACGCGCGACCAATCGCGAGCGTGAGCGTCGAGATGGCCCTCGAGCATCGTCGCTCCGCCTTCGGTCGGTGACGCGCCGCCTCGCGACCGCGGCGCCCGGCGCGAACGAATGAGCGTCATTCGACCAAGCGCACGGGAGCGAGGTGGGACGATGTCGGAGTGAGCGGTCGCCGAGGCCTGCGCGCGAGTGTTGAAATCTTAGCCACTAGCGCGCCCTTACCCTGCGGGATACCGTAGTCGGCTCAACTTGTCTGGGCGCCAAAAGCGCCGACGGAGGAGCGGATGTTTTACCTGAATCGTACCGGCGCGCCCGAAGGGCCGTTTCCCGAAGCTCAGATCATCGAGATGATCCGGCGCGGAGAGGTCGTTCAAGCCAACATCTGCCCGGTGGGGCACGCGCAATGGCAGCCGATCGCCTCCCACCCTGCGTTCGCTCAGGCGCTCTCGCACGGGAACGCAGCGGCCGCCGCCCCCTCTCCTCAGGGTTACGGAGCGCCCTCCTCTCCTCAGGGTTACGGAGCGCCCCCCTCTCCTCAGGGTTACGGAGCGCCCCCCTCTCCTCA
>JAEZYO010000782.1 GCA_023419055.1 Pseudomonadota bacterium
CGCTGCGAGCACCCTCGGGGTGCGCTTCTTGCTCGTGAACCTCGAAGATCCCGATCGCTACTCGTGGTGGGTCGGTTTCGGGATCGAGTCGGCGCGCAAGCTGCCCGCGTTCGACTCGCTCTTGCTGCAGCTCGGGCACGCGCTCTTCCCCTTCAGCGCTCTGATCCCGTTCGCCGCAGCGCGCCTCTTGCTCCGGCGCCCCGAGCGGAGCGGGGTCGAGCTCGAGCGGCGCGTCGCTCTCTCCACGCTCGTCCTCGTCGCGCCCGTCGTGGCTTGCGCGGGCTACACGTTGCTCGCGCCGGTCGCAGGTGTCCTCCCTTTCGGAGCGGTGGCGGCGCTGGCAGTGATTCCAGCGCTCGGCCTCGTCGATCTCGATCGCGGCGCGCCGGCGTCGCGCGTGTTCGGGATGGTGGTGGGAGCGCTCGCGCTCGTGCTGCTCTTCGACCTCGACGCGTTCCCCGAGAAGGCGCTCTCGGCCTTCGTCGTCCCCGATCCCAGGCTCCCGGAGACGTTTCGCCAAACGAGCACGCTGGTGCTCGCCGCGGGAACGCTCGCGTTCGCGGCAATCGTGTTCCTCGCCACGCTCGAGGAGCCCGATCCGTCGCTGCCGACCTTCCAGCGCCGCGAGTTCGGCGCTTGGTTCGTCACCTTGCGCGAGCTCTGGGGCGGGAACCTGCTCTTCGGCTTGCTCGCGGTCGAGGCGGCCCTCGTCGGCTTCGTCCTCATCGACTCGATCGCCGATCGCTTGCCCGCGCTGCGGCAGTACGTGACGTT
This sequence comes from Pseudomonadota bacterium, assembly GCA_023419055.1. The sequence goes on from JAEZYO010000782.1 coordinate 775, forward strand.
CGGCGGCCTCTCGCGCAGCGTCGCGCGCGCAGGCTGGCTCGTGCTTCCGGCGCTCGTCGTCGCTCCACCGCTCGTCACCGCGGCGCGTGACACGCTCCGTCTCTACGTGCGGCTCACCGCCCGGCTCCCGTGGCTGCCGGGGCGCGGCACGCTCGCCGTGCTGGCTCCGGTCTTGTTCGGGACGGCGCTCAGCCTCGGCTACTACCCGAAGCTCTTGGTGCAGCTCTCGCCCAAGCAGACATTTCTCTCCTACCGAGCGCTCGCGCGCCCGGACGAAAAGCTCGCGATGGTGGGCGCGGCCTCGAGCAGCGCGAGCTACTACGCCGGAGGGAACATTCGGACCTTTCCGAGCGCAGGTGACGCTTTCGACTGGCTGATGTCCGGCCCGGGGCGTCGCTGGCTCGTGATCAGGCAGAGCGATCTCGCCGCGTTGAACGCGGAGTTCAGAGGCCAGAGCCCCGAGCGCCAGAACCTCCCGGTGCTCGACGCGACGTCGAGCGAGGTGCTGCTCGCGTCGAACCGTCTTGCTCCCGGAGAGACCAACCAGAACCCGCTCGAGGGTTTGGTGCTGTCTCGAGCGCCTGCTCCGCGGCATCGACTCGACGCCAACCTGGGTGGCCAGCTCGACGTGCTCGGTTGGGAGGTGCGCGATCTCGACGGCAACGTGATGTCGACCGTCAGGCCCGGGCCGCGCTACGTGTTCACCATCTACTACAAGGTGGTAGCGCCGGTGTCGGGCTCCTGGGACACCTTCATTCACATCGATGGGTTTCAGCGCCGCTTCAACGGCGACCATCCCACGCTCGGCGGCAAATATCCGTTCCAGCTCTTTCGCGAGGGCGACTTCTTCGCCGATCGTTACGAGTTCACGCTCGAGCCGCACTTCAGCCCCGGCACGTATCGAGTCTACTTCGGGCTCTTCAGCGGCAGTCGTCGTATGGAGGTCAAACGAGGTCGCAACGACGACGATCGGATCGACGCTGGCACGCTCGTCATCGAGTGAGTCGAAACGTTCGAAGCCTTCGCCACACCGAACTGGTTCGACCGGGCCGGCCTTCGCGCTTTCGCGACCCCCGGGCGTGAAATCACCGGCTCGAAAACCGCGCCCCCAAAGGGGGGTGACACGGCGGAAGAACAGGGGTAAGGGCGAAGAAGTGAGCCGCGACGAGCAGAAGTCAGCCGAGTTCCCGCCGTCGGAGCGACGCTCCTCGGAGCGGATCGAGGTCACGTGGGCGGTGGACTGCGAGACCGAGGCGACGTTCCTCTACGCGAACATCACGAACATCTCGGAGGTCGGGATCTTCGTGCGCACTCACGAACCGCTCGAGGTAGGGACTCGGGTCACGCTCAAGTTTCAGCCACCGGGCGCGCGCGACCCGTTCGTCTTGACCGGCCAGGTGCAGTGGGTGAACCCGCTGCGCGTGCTGAGCGACAACCCGAACCCGGGCATGGGCATTCGCTTCATCGATCTCACGCTCGAAGCGCGTGAACGGCTGATCGATACGGTGCGCACCATCGCGTACGTGCACGCGAGCACCACCAATTGATTGGTTCGTTCGTCGGTCGCGCGGGGTGAAACCATCGCGGACGACCGAGTCTCTCGGAGCCTAACGGTACGCCGAGTCAGCGGCCGGCTTCGCCGGGGGAGCGGCCTGCGGCACGGCGGCCGGCGGAGCGGCGCCTCCGGCTGCGGGCCGTGAGGCCGCCTTGGCCTTTCTAGCGGCGACCGCGGGGGTCTCGTCTTCGAGCCGACCAAGCGCTGCGCGTGCCCGGTCCTCGTAGCTCGTCGAATAGAGGCGCTCGTAGCTGCGGCGAGCCTGATCGACCTCGCCGAGCGACTTGTAGCAATCGGCGGCCTGCCAGGTCGCCTCGAGCGCGCTGGCGGTCCCGGGGTAGCGCGCCGTCACCTGCTCGAACTGCATCGACGCTGCGCTGCAGCCGTCGCTTTGTCGAGTGGAGCGCGCGGCGTAGAGGGCCGCCTCGGGGGCGTGGTCGCCGCCGCGGGTCGCCACGCTCTCGAACGCTCGGCGCGCCTCGACGTAGCGGCCCTCGTCGAACAGCGCGACCCCGTTCGCAAACGCGGAGGCCGTGTCCCCGCCGCTCTTCGCGAGCTCCTCGTCCACCCCGACCGCGACGGGCGCCGGCGGAGCGGCCGACGCGGCGCGAGGCGACTTGGCCTCGGCTTCGCCTGGGGCCTCCGCGGCTGCAGCAACCGGAGCCGGTTCGTCGCGGAGGCGCTCCGGCATCGGCACGACCAGCGTGTCGCTCTCGCTCTCGGGGACGCCGCGCTCCGTCACGAGCACCCGCTCGCGATCGCCCGGACGCGCTCTCAAGAAGACCAGGCTCGACCCGATCATCAACAAGAGGAGCGCGGCCATCGCGAGCTGCGGTCGCATCGCGTAGCCCGCGAGCACGGACACCGCTCGCCCGAAGCGTTGTCGGAGCGGTAGCACCGCTCGCGCCTGGCGCTCGGCCTCCAGGATCTTGAGCTCGAGACCATCCGGCGGATCGACCAGCGGCAGACTTCCGACCTCGCGCGTCGCCCGGAGCTCCGTGACGATCGCGCGACAGCGCGTGCAGTGCTCGGTGTGCCGCTTCGCGGAAGCTTGCGTGAGCTCGTCCAGCTCTCCGTAAAGGAGATCCAGGAGCACGCGGTCGAACTTCTCGCAATCCATGGGGTCGTCGGTGTCGGCTTTGATTCGTGGGGAGGGGAGGCTCGGGGCTACCTCAGGGCGCGAGCGTACTCCTCGAAGTCGGAGAGGGCATGCTTCAGGCGATCGAGCGCGTAGCGCATCCGGCTCTTGACGGTGTTTTCGGGAACGCCGGTGACCTCGGCGATGTCCTTGAACGGGAGGTTGGCGATCTCGCGCAGCAGGAAGACCTCGCGCTGTTCCTCGGGGAGCCCGCCGAGCGCCTCGACGATGGTGGACATCACCTGCGACGACGCGGTCGCCCGCTCGGCGCTCGCCTTCGGGTGGTGGTCCGGGACCAGATCGCCGAGCGTCCGCTCCGTCTCACCGCGCAGCGGCTCGTCGAGGGACGGGTGCTTGCGGTGGGCCGCCTTGCGGAGCTGGTCGATGCAGAGGTTCCTCGCGATCGTGTAGAGCCAGGTCGCGAAGCGGGCCTCGTGTTTGAACTCCGCCGCGTTCTGCACCAGCTTGAGAAAAACCTCTTGGGTGACGTCCTCGGCGACGTTCGGCTGTCGTAGCTGGCGGAGACAAAAGTTGTACACGGGTCGCTGGTGACGGCGGACCAAGTCGGCGAACGCCTGCCGATCGCCACGCTGGTAGCGCACCATCAGCATCTCGTCCGTTGCATCGCCCTGACCGGTCGCCATCCCGATCCGCTGACCTCGGGGAGGAGCAGAAAGTTCGGAACCGACCGCGCTTGCGCGCCCTGCATGGGCGTCGCCGCCGTCGCCCTTATGGACGCACCGGCACGCGGATCGATCTTCAGCCTCTCCGCCTCGACATGTACCGCCCCCCGCCCTCGGGCTGCAAGGGAGCGTTCACCGCCAAGTCGACACCGCTCGCGCCGGAACCTTGGGAGTCCCAGGTAGGGACGGGGGCGTTAGCCCCCAGCATCTTCTGCTTGGCTCAGTTCGGGATTGCGCAGAAGATTCCATCCCGACGGGGTCACCCCCTGAGCTTCGAGTTACACGGCATGGCTTCCGAGCACCTGGGTCGTCCGCGACGGGCCACGCGCGCACTCGCGCGCGCGGAGCTGCATGCCGGAATCAAGGGCTGCTCGACCGGCAGTGCGGCCGGAGTTCGTACCGGACTTCGTCACGATAAAGGCGAGAATTCGCACAGTTCGTCGGGGTTGCGCCGAAGCGCAAATCCGCACATAACCGCCGACGAGCTCTTCAAAGCGAACCCGTGTAGAGAGGGAACATGCACTTGAAAAAAGCTTTGTGGTTCCTCGGCGTTGCCGCCGGCACCGTCTGCTCGTGGACACTGGCTGGAGCACAAAGCGCTCAGCCAGCCGCGGGCAGCGCGCCCGCCGCGAGCGCCGCAGCGCCGGCGAAAGGCTCGCCTGCTGCGACCACGAGCGCTGCTCCCGCCGCGAGCGCTGCGCCGCCGGCTGCGGCTTCCGTCCCGGCACCTGCTGCGACGGCCCCCACCACCGCACCTGCAGCGACGACGACTGCGACTCCGCCTCCTGCACCCGCGTCTCCGGCGACCACGGCCGCACCTGCAGCTCCCGCGGCCGGCATGGACGGTTCGACTTACGTCGTGCGGCTCCGCGATCTCGAGCAACGGATCGACGAGCTCAAGGAGCAGATCCGCCGCAGCCATACGCGCCTAAGCTTGCTGAGCGACACCATCCTCTCCGGTGGTGTCGGCGGCGCGCGCGCGGACATCGTCTTCAAGAACGAGCTCTCCGGCGCCTTTCAGTTGACCGGGGCCACCTTCGTGCTCGACGGCGCGGTCCAGTACAACAAGCAAGACGACAGCGGAACGCTCGCGACGCAGAAGGAGATCTCGATTTTCAGCGGCTCCGTGCCGCCCGGCGACCACACGCTGCAGGTCGTGCTCAAGCTCCGCGGCCACGGCTACGGGGTGTTCTCGTACCTGCGCGGGTACAAGTTCAACGTCCCCGCGACGCACTCCTTCACAGTGACCGAGGGTAAGGCGATCAAGCTCGAAGCCGTGGTCTGGGAGAAGGGCGACGTCACGACTCCCCTCGAAGAACGCCCGGCAATCCGCTGGCAGCAGACGCTCTCGAACGTCGGGGCGAGCTCCGAGATGCAACCGGAGTCCACCGGCTCGCCGGCGGCGGGCGGAGTCAAGGCAGGAGTATCGATCGGAACGGGAGCGAAGTAATGCGCGCTCGTCGCCTCGGCTCGTTTGCTCTGGCCGGGTGCCTGGTGCTGCTCGCTTCGAGCAGCGCGCTCGCTCTCGATTCGACCGCCGCGCGCGGGCGCGCCGAGCTCTCGATCAAGGGAGCCGAGGCGGACGCGCTTCGTGCCGCCAAGCTCGCGCAGGTTCGCTATCAGCCTCCCACGCCGGCGCAGCGCGTCGCGGCGGGCGACATGCTGCTCAGGAACCGCGACTACGACCAGGCGATCATCACCCTGAACAAGGTGCTGGAGCTGCACCGTCAGGGAAAGATGCCGGCGCAGGCGCTCGCGGACGCGACGTTCCTGCTCGGGGAAGCCTATTTCCAGTCTCGCCAGTATCTCGCCGCTCGCCGCCACTATCGCGAGGTGCTCGACAAGGCCGACCAGGGGCCGTTCACGTCTTACGCGGGGCGGGCGGTGAGTCGGCTCGTCGACATCGCGCTCCGCACCGACGATCTCGAGAGCCTCGACTACGTGTTCGCGCGCCTCGACAAGCTGCCCGGCAACGACTCGACGGGCTCCATCCCGTACGCCCGCGCCAAGGCGCTCTTCGCCAAGCGTGACTACGCGGGCGCGAAGAGCTCGATCAACAGCGTCCCCGCGAACTCCAACTACACGCTCCAGTCTCAATATCTGCTCGGGGTGATCTTCATCCGCGAAGCGACGCCCGTCCTCCCGGCGGCGGCCGAAGGAGCCCCTGCCGCACCGGCAGGTACGGCCGCTCCGGCCCCGCTCGCGCCGGACTCGCGCCGCTACGCGGCGGCCATCGAGCAGTTCCGCCGCGTCACGCGCATGCCGGCGACGACGCCGGCCGCGAAGCAGGTGGTCGACGTGGCCTGGATGGCCGTCGGGCGCCTGTTCTACGAAACCGAGAGCTATCTCGAGGCGGCCGAGGCTTACAGCCACGTGGACCGTCAGTCGCCCGAGTTCTCGACCATGCTGCACGAGCTCGCCTGGGTGTACGTGCGGCTCGGTGACTACCAGCGGGCGCAGCGCGCGCTCGAGGTGCTCACCATCACCGATCCCAACAACCTCGACATCGCGGACGGCTCGCTCCTGCGCGCCGATCTGATGCTCCGCTCGGGGCAGTTCGACAAGGCGCTCTCGCTCTATCGCTCGGTGCACGGGCGCTTCGATCCGATCCGCGATCAGGTCGATCGCTTCATCGGCTCGAACACGGATCCGGCCGTCTACTACGACAAGCTGACCGCGGATCCGGATCTGCCCGTGAACGACGTGCCGCCCATCGCGCTCGAGTGGGCGCGCGAGCAGGCCGAGGACGAGCACGTGTTCGCGCTCATCGACGACGCCAACCGCTCTCGCGATCTGATCGGGAAATCTCGGCGGCTCGCGCTGCGGCTGAACGCCGTGCTCGCCGTGCCGACGCGCGCGAAGGCCTTCCCGGAGACGCGCGCGGCCCTCGAGGGCACGCTCAGCGTCCTGAACCGCGTGGCCCGCGCCAGGGTCACCCTGGCCGAAGGGCTCGACGAAGAGGCGGACGACGTCGCCGGCGAGCTCAGGACCGTGCGCCGCGAGCGCCGCGCGCTGATGGCTCGCATGAACGACGCGCCCGTCACGCCGAGTGACTTCGCCCGCCGCGACGAGTCCGGCGACCGCCAGTGGAACCGGGCCTCGCAAGCGCTCCAGCGCCTCACGATCGAGAGCGACAAGCTGCGCGCGATCGTGAACGGCCTGCGGCGCGTGTTGAGCGAGAACGCCGGCTTCGAGATCAAGGCGGACGCGGCGGCCCGCGCGCGCTTCCAGCTCGAGCTCGAGGCGAACGAGCGCGACCTCGAGGCGTATCAGCGCCGAATTCAAGAATACCGCGACGCCATCGAGATGGGGCGCGTTCAGTCGGGCTTCGGCGACCAGCGCTTCGTGGACGACGACGAGGTGCGCAAGCGCTTCAAGGAGCTCTTCGCGCGGGAGGTCGCGCTCGTCGCGTCCGGGCAGGACGACTCCGACGCGGTCGAGTACGCCCGCTCGATCCAGCCGCTGCTCGTGCGGGCGGACGTGGTGGATCAGCGCGTGACCGCGCTGAAAGAGGAGAACGAGCGCACCGCGGTGCGGCAGGCCGAGGAGCTCCGTCGCAAGATCGACGACGAGGTGGCGCTGCTCGAGACCTACGCGAGGAGCCTGGAAGGGCTCGACGGCGAGGCGCGCCTCGTGGTGGGCGAGGTCGCCATGAGAAACTTCGCCCTGGTGCGCGATCGCTTGAAGAGCATCGTGCTCCGCGCCGACGTGGGCATCGTGCAAGAGGCTTGGGAGGTGCGCGAGGAGCAGCGCCTCAGGGTCCGTAACCTTCAGCGCCAGCGCGCGCGCGAGGAGCAGAATTTGAACGACGAGCTGCGCGAAGTCCTGGACGACGCGGAGGACGAGCTGTGACCCTCGGCGCCAAGTCGAAGTTCGTCTCGCCCCTCGCGCTCGTGGCCTCGCTGCTCGCGAGCTCCGGCGCGCTGTCGCAGACCGCCCCCGCCGGCGGCGGGGTCAAGGCGACCCCGACAACGACCGCGACGGCACCCGCTCCGGGCGTGAACCCGGTCGCGACCGCCAGCGCTCCTCCGCCCGCCAGCACGACCACCGCGCCGGCTGCCGCGACCGCCGTCCCGCCGCGCCAGCGGCAGACCTTCCCGCCGCCTC
>JAEZYO010000430.1 GCA_023419055.1 Pseudomonadota bacterium
GCCATCTCGACCTGCCCGTTCACCCCCTGCTCGCGCAAGATCGCGACCTTCGGCCGTTCGCTCGCGCGCTCGACCAGGGCTCGCGCGGGGCTCGCGCCGACGTCGAACGTCACGACGGGCGAGAGCCCGGGATCCTCGGCGTCGAGGAGGCGCTCGTACTCCTGGCGCGCGCACTCGCTGTTGTCGCGCAGGGCCTGCATCCTGTAGCTCGTCTCCGACCAGATCCGGCGGAGCGCCACGCGAGCCTCGGAATAGAGCTCCTTCCCGGCGCTCGTCACGACGACGCGATCGTCTTCCCGCAGCCGACCGACACGGTACGCGTAGCGCGCGCCGAGGCCATGGCGCTCGAGCGTGGCCAGCGCTTCGCCGACCGCGCCCGCAGGCACCTGGAGCAGCGCGCCGAGCTCTTCATTGAAGAGCGCGGCGAGCGGAGCGCCCCCGAGGCTCGCGAGGTCGAGCTCGATGCCCGCGCGACCGGCGAACGCCATCTCGCAGGCCGCGGCGAACAAGCCGCCGTCCGAGCGATCGTGATAGGCGAGGACGGCGCCGGCTTGCTTGAGCTCGTTCAGCGCGGAGACGAAGCCCTTCAAGAGCTCGGGGCTGTCGAGATCGGGCGCGGTCGACCCGAAACCGGAGAAGACCTGCGAAAGCACCGAACCGCCGAGGCGCTGCTTCCCGCCTCCGAGATCGATCAGCAAGAGCTCGCTCGCAGCGTCGCGCCGGAGCTCGGGGGTGAGCGCGGCGCGCACGTCGGACACTCGCGCGAACGCGGTGACGATCAGCGACACCGGAGAGACGACGCGCTTCTTTCCGCCGTCCCAGACGGTGCGCATGCTCATCGAGTCCTTGCCCACGGGGATCGCGATCCCGAGCGCCGGGCAGAGCTCCTCTCCCACCGCGCGGACCGCGTCGTAGAGCGCGGCGTCTTCGCCCGGGTGACCCGCGGCGGCCATCCAGTTCGCCGACAGCTTCACGTCGCCGAGCGAGGCGACCGGCGCGGAGAAAAGGTTCGTCACCGCCTCCGCCACGGCCAGGCGGGCCGCGGCAGCGGAGTCGATCAGCGCGACCGGCGCGCGCTCGCCGAGCGCCATCGCCTCGCCCGTGTAGCCCTCGTAGTCGTCGAGCAAGACAGCCGCGTCCGCGACCGGGACTTGCCACGGGCCGACCATCTGGTCGCGCGCCACGAGGCCCGAGACGGTGCGATCGCCGATGGTGATGAGGAAATCCTTCGCGGCCACGCTCGGGAACGAGAGCACCCGGCGCGCCGCTTCGGCGAGCTCGAGCTTCGTCACGTCGAGCTCGGGCAGCTCGCGCTTCAGGCGCTCACCCTTGCGGGTCATCTTCGGCGGCTTGCCGAAGAGCAACGACATGGGGACCGAGATCGGGTCGTTGCCGAAATGAGCGTCGTGGAGGACGAGCTCCGGAGCTTCCGTCACCTCGCCGATCACCGCCATGGGACAGCGCTCGCGCTCGCAAATCGCCTTGAAGGCGTCGAGCTTCGACGCGTCGACCGCGAGCACGTAGCGCTCCTGAGCCTCGTTGCACCAGATCTCGAGCGGTGACATCCCGGGCTCCGCGTTCGGGATCGCGCGGAGCTCGAGGCGCGCGCCACGCCCCCAGTCGTTCACGATCTCCGGCACTGCGTTCGAGAGCCCGCCGGCGCCCACGTCGTGAATGCTGAAAATCGGCGTCTCGGCGCCGAGCGCGTTGCAGCGGTCGATGACCTCCTGGCAGCGACGCTGCATCTCGGGGTTGTCGCGCTGCACGCTCGCGTAGTCGAGATCCGCCTGGCTCGCTCCGCTCGCCATCGAGGAGGCCGCGCCGCCACCGAGACCGATCAACATCGCGGGGCCGCCCAGCACGATGATCTTGGCGCCTTCCGGGACCTGCTTCTTGAGCACGTGCTCGGGACGGATGCTCCCGATGCCGCCGGCCAGCATGATCGGTTTGTGATAGCCGCGGAGCTCGGCGCCCCCCTCGGTCGAGTGCTCGAACGTGCGGAAGTAGCCGGCGACGGCGGGTCGCCCGAACTCGTTGTTGAAGGCGGCGCCGCCGAGCGGCCCGTCGATCATGATGTCGAGCGCAGAAACGATGCGCTCCGGCTTTCCGTAGTCGACCGTTTCCCACGGCTGGACGAAGCCCGGGATCCGGAGGTGGGAGACGCTGAAGCCCGTGACGCCGGCCTTGGGCTTGGCCCCCTGCCCCGTGGCTCCCTCGTCGCGGATCTCGCCGCCCGATCCGGTCGATGCTCCGGGGTGCGGAGAGATGGCGGTCGGGTGATTGTGAGTCTCGCACTTGGCGAGGTAGTGGATGGGCTCCGAGCGCGAGCCGTAGACCCGGCTCTCCGGGTCCGGGAAGAAGCGAGCGCCCACCGAGCCCTCGAGCACCGCGGCGTTGTCGCTGTACGCCGAGAGGGTGCCCTGCGGGGAGGCGCGGTGAGTGTTCTGGATCATGCCGAAAAGCGATTTCGGCTGGGGCACCCCGTCGATGACGAAGTCGGCCTTGAAGATCTTGTGCCGGCAGTGCTCGCTGTTCGCCTGGGCGAACATCATGAGCTCGACGTCGGTGGGATCGCGACCGAGCTCGCCGAAGCTCGCGACCAGGTAATCGATCTCGTCCTCGGCGAGCGCGAGACCGAGCTCCTGATTGGCGCGGACCAGCGACTCGCGACCGCCCGCCAGGAGCGAAACCGTCGAGTGCGGACGCGGCTCGGCGCGTCGAAAGAGCTGCTCCGCGTCACTCTCGCGCCGGAGCACCGTCTGGGTCATGCGGTCGTGCAGGATGGCAGCGAGGTGCGCGACGTCGGCGTCGCCCAGGCGCTCCGCGCCGATGAGCCGGTACAGCGTCCCGCGCTCGATCCGACGCACCGCAGCAAGGCCACACGAACGTGCGATGTCCGTCGCCTTGGACGACCAGGGAGAGATGGTGCCGAGGCGCGGGACGACCCAGAGCTCGAGGGCCGGCGCCGTCGGGGCAGCGGGTGCGGTCTCGAGCGACAGAAGCTCGCGAACCCGCGCTTCGAGCTCGGGCGCTGCGCCGGGCTCCGCGTCGACGAAGTAGACGTGGACCGCGTCGAGCTCGGTCACCCCGGGCGCTCGCTCGCGCAGGGAGCCAAGGACTTTTCCGCGTCGAAACGGCGTGAGAGCGGGGCCACCGCGCAGGCTTCGCATGCAGTCGCGAGGGTATTGGCAGAGGGTCCCCTTGAACGCAAGCCGGGCGAGAATCCAGCCTACGAGGGCTAGAGCGACGCCTCCCAACCTCATCTAGCCCCGCTGAAAGCGACGTGCCCGCGACGGCCAACCGGAGTTGGCGACGCCAACGGCGTTGGCGCGTCGAGCACCAGGATCTCCGGGATTTCTCGAGGGCGCTCGTCGTGAGTTCGCACGGTACGACGCTTGCTCTGGTCGCCTCGCATGCCGAGTCACCTGGCGAAGCCCCACGCCCTCAGTGCCGCAATCACCATCGCGCTCGCTTCGGCCACGGTCGTGCCGAGCTGCATCCAACGACCAGCCGTCCCGAGCGATCCCGAGACCAGCAACCAGTTCGTCGAGAAAATTCGCTACCAATCCGTCGACAAGATCGATCTCTTGTTCGTGGTCGATAACTCCGTCTCGATGAGTGACAAGCAACGCGCGCTGAAGGCGGCGGTACCGGGCATGCTGCGACGCCTGGTGAACCCGCCTTGCGTCGACGAGGCGGGCCAGCGCGAGCCCGCGCAAGAAGGCACGGACGTACCGTGCCGTGCCGGTTTCGAGCGCGAGTTCCAGCCGGTCGAGGACATTCACATCGGCGTGATCTCCTCGAGCCTCGGAGACCGCGGTGGCGGCATTTGTCCGGAAGGCACGCCGCGTCAGAACGACCGCGCGCGACTCATCCCCAAGGTGAGAGACGGCCTGACCTCCTGGAACGATTCCGGCTTCCTGCTGTGGGACCCGCGCGCCAAGTACAACCCGCAGGGGTACGGCGCCGGACAGGTGGACGCCATGATTGGCGCATTCGAGCAGACGATCGAGGCAGTCAAGGACGACGGCTGCGGCTACGAATCCACGCTCGAGGCCTGGTACCGCTTCTTGGTCGATCCGGAACCGCCGACGGGCGTGCAAATACCTGCCGATCGCGCGGGGCCGGGCGTACCCATCGGGCTCGATGACGAGCTCCTCGCTCAACGGAAAGCCTTCTTGCGACCCGACTCGCTGGTCGTCATCGTCACGCTGACCGACGAGGACGACTGTTCGATCCGCGACGATCACTTCGGCTGGCTATTGGGGGCCGAAGACAGAGATCGCCCGCGCGGCACCTCGGCCTGCGCGACCGATCCGTTGAGTTCCTGCTGCCGGCCGTGCACCAACCAGGAAACCGCGGCGCCCGCCGGCTGCGAGCCGCTCGCAACGGACCCCGCCTGCGCGACGCCGACCTACACGAAGCTCCCTCAATCCACCAAGCGGCCGGGCGACGACGCGAACCTCCGCTGCTTCGATCAGAAGCGCCGCTACGGCATGGAGTTCCTCTACCCGACCAGCCGTTACGTCCGAGCGCTCACCGAGCCCGAGGTCCCGAACCGCGCCGGCACGCTCGTGCCAAACCCGCTCTTCAGGGCAGAAGGCTCGAAGTTCGTGCGAGACAAGTCGATGATCCTCTACGCGGGTATCGTCGGGGTGCCCTGGCAAGATGCAGCTACGGCGGCGAGCCTCGACGGACCCGGGCTCGAGTACCTGAACGCGAAGGAGCTCGCGCTCGAGGGCCGCTTCGAGGTCTTCCTCGGCGATCCCCAGAATCCGGATCCGACGAAGCGGGCGCCGAAGGATCCTCTGATGATCGCGTCACCGAACCCGCGCAGCGGCGTGCATCCGCTCACCGGTGAAGCCGTCGCGCCCTCGAGCTCACTCAACCCGCAAGAGAACCGCATCAATGGTCACGAGAGCGTGAACATCGACGACGGTGACCTCCAATACGCGTGCATCTTCCCGTTGGACGCGCCGATCGAGTCGTGCACCACGGGTGGCTGTGACTGCACGGACAATGACCTTCCGCGGAACAGCGCTCTCTGCCAGCCACCGACCGGAGGCGCCGCCACCACGACGCAGCACTACGCCAAGGCGTACCCGGGTCTCCGTCACCTGGAGGTCCTCCGCGGAATCGGTGACGCTGCGGTGGTGGCCTCGATTTGTCCCAAGGTGACGGCCGCCCCTTCCAACGATCCGAGCTACGGCTATAACCCCGCCCTCGAAGCGTTGACGGACATCATCATCGATCGCTTCGAGCTCTGCCTGCCCCGCGCGCTCGACGTCGCTCCCGACGGCGAGCTCCCCTGCCGCGTGGCAGAAGCGCTGCCGTCGGAGACGTGTGACTGCGCGGCACTTGCGGGGCGGACGGTGCCGAGCCCCAAGTTGAATAAGGCAGTGAAGGACGAGCTCGCGAAGGGCGGTCACTGCGGCGGCGCCACCGGCCGGAGCTGCGGCGACTTCTGCGTGTGCGCGCTCTCGCAAGCGAGCGGCCCGTCCCTGACGAGCTGCCAGAATGACAAGACCGCGGACGTCGCCACTCCGGGTTATTGCTACATCGACGGCGAGCGCGAAGACGAAGCCGGCCAGCCTGCGCCGATCGGCAACACCGAGCTCGTCGCGAACTGCCCGGCCGGTAGCCAGCGCAAGCTGCGCTTCGTCGGGCGAGACACGCCCCAGAACGGCGCGGTGACGTTCATCGCGTGCATGGGCGCCGCGCTCTGAGCCCGCCCTGATGGGCCAAGGCGGCGCGTGCGATCGCTACCAGGGTCGCGCGCGCCGCGCTTCGTTTCACGCCTGACACGCGTCACCCTCGAGAGTTACTGAGCGGAACGTTCTAGCGTGGACGGTATCTGATCGTGATCGGACGGCGAGCGGCACTTCTCGACGACCCCGGGGGTCTCTTCTCGAGAAGGACCGAAAAATTCATGCGCTGGCCTGTTCCTACCGCCGTACTGGTATGTTCGTGTATTGCCCTGCTCGCTGCTTGCGGCGACCAACAAGGCGCCGGGCCCGGAGCCGGTGCCGGAGCCGGTGTAGGCGGCAGCGCTGGAGCCTCGGCTGGAAGCGGCGGCTCGGGCACGGGCGGGAGCTCCGCCCCCCAGAGCTGCCAGGCGGGGCTCACGAGCTGCGGCACGCAATGCGTGGACGTGACCACGGACGCGACCCACTGCGGAGCGTGCGGGATGAGCTGCGCCGCCGGGCAGACCTGCGGCAACGGTGCGTGCGCGTGCCTGGCCGGGAATACGTCGTGCGCCGGAGCCTGTGTGGACACCTCGACGGACGTCGCGAACTGCGGCGCGTGCGGTACGGCGTGTCAGACCGGCGAAGCTTGTAGCCAGTCGGCCTGTGCTTGCCTGCCGGGCCTGACGCGCTGCGACCTCGCGTGCACCGACACCGGGTCCGATCCCGCGCACTGCGGCGCGTGCGGCACCTCCTGCGCGACCGGCAAGGTCTGTTCGCTGGGAGCCTGCGCGGACAGCTGCGCGGACGGGCTCACGCAGTGCGGCGCGGCTTGCGTCGACACGCTGACCAGCGTCTCGAACTGCGGAGAGTGCGGCAAAGCTTGTGGAGCTGGTCAAACCTGCGAGAGCGGAAGCTGTCAGTGCCAGGGCGGGCAGACCAGCTGCAACGGCACCTGCGTCGACACTCAGAACGACGAGGCCAACTGCGGAGAGTGCGGCAAGACCTGCGGCGCGGGCCAGCTGTGTAATCAGGGCAACTGCAGCTGCCAGAACGGCGCAACCGAATGCAACGGCGCTTGCGTCAACCTCGACACGGACACGACCAACTGCGGCGAGTGCGGCAACGAGTGTGGCGCGAGCCAGAGCTGCGTTTCCGGTGACTGCCAGGGGGGCGGCGGCGGGAGCGGCGGCGCTGGCGGAAGCAGCGGTTCGGGCGGCACGTCCGGGTCCGGAGGCAGCGGCGGAGGGACCCCGGGCGTGTGCGACCCGGGGACGACGACCACGGCTTGGGCCACCAGCTGCCCGACGAGCGCCCCAGCCTGCACGGCCGGGACGTGGACCGCGGGCGGCCCCGATCCGGATCACTCGGGCTACAAGCTCATCAAGGAGTCGGCGCACTTCGCGATCTACTCCGACGAGAACATCGCCGACTCGACCGCGACGAACGCGCTCGACACGCTCGAGAACGTGATCTGGAAGAAGTACTTCGGCTCACCGATCTTCTTCAAAGAGCCGCTCTGCAACGCGGCGAACAAGATCAAGGCCAGCATCCACATCCACTCCGGCTGGGGCCTCTCGGGCGGCGCTTGGGCGTCGAACCGCATGGGCATGTGGATGGCGCCGGGCGGGCTGAACGATCACTGGGGACTCGCGCACGAGTTCATGCACGCCGTGCAGAGCGTGAGCGGCGGCATGTCCTGCAACCAGAGCAACACCTGTGGTTGGATCTACGAGAGCCACGCGAATTTCATGCCGCACCAGCTCGACGAGTACCGCGGCGACGTGCACTGCTCGGAGCTGTCCGTGAACGCGCCGCACCTTTACCTCGGCTCCACGCGCGACCGGTACTGCAACTGGCAGTTCATGGAGTTCTTGAAGGACAAGCACTGCTACAGCGCGGTCAACGAGATCTGGACGAGCTCACCCAGCAATGATCCCTTCTCGCAGATCATGAAGACGCGCGGCTGGAACATCAGCCAGATGAACGACTTCTTCGGCGAGTGGGCGATGCACAACGTGACCTGGGACTACAAGGACCCGCCACCTACCGCCGGAAACAGCCAGAGCGCGACCTACCGTCAGAAGTACGGTTCGATCACCGACAAATCCAAGAACGAGCGCCGCATCCGCCTCACGCAACTCGAGCCCATCGACTCGAGCTGGGCGACGAACAAGCGCTTCGTCACGCCTTCCGCGTGGGCTCCACAGCGCTGGGGCTACAACATCGTTCGGCTCTTCCCGGAGGCGGGCAAGACCAGCGTGAAGGTCACCTTCCGCGGCGTCACTCAGAACGGCGCGAGCTCGGACTGGCGCTGGGGGCTCGTCGCCACCGACTCGGCCATCACCACCCCCCGCTACAGCAAGCTCCAGAGCGGCGCCGACGGCGAGCTCGAGTTCTGCATCGACTCGGGCGAGTCCCTGTTCCTCGTGGTCGTCGGAACACCCTCGGTCCAGAAGCAAATCGTCTGGGACCAGATGTACAACACCATTCACCGTTACCCGTGGATGGTGGAGCTCACGGGCGCATGGCCCGACGGATTCAAGAACGGCGCGCGCGACGCTTGCGCTCAAGGCAGCCCTCACTCGAACGGTGGAGGCTGCGTGGTCGGTAGCGTGCCGGCGAGCGTGTACGTCGGGCCCTACGCGACCGTGCTCGGAGGCAACGTGAGCGGCAACGCGCGGATCGAGGACCACGCGGTCGTGACGTCGGGAACGACCGTTTCGGGCGGGACCGTCACCGGGCTCTCCATCTTGACGAACGGCTTCTCGGTGAGCGGCTCCGCCAAGGTCGCCGCGACGTTCTACCCGCTCGGCTTCTTCGAGGGCGGCCAGGGCGCCTCCGGCAGCGCGACCTTGATCGGCGATCTCGAGTACCGGGGTCAGGGTCTCAACAAATCGAGCGGCACCTATTTCGGCTTCGTCGACTCCGGGACCGCGGCGGCGAGCAACACGACGGACGTGACCATCGCGCCTCCGTACGCCTGGCGCCCCTGATTCCGAAGCTCGCGAGCGGCGGCTCGATCTCACCCGCTTCGGCGCCCGGAACCCGGTCCGCCGCTGTCGAACGGGTCGGCCGCCGCCGTTTTCGTCTCAGCCGGCCGGCTGCCGTCAGCGCAATCCCCTCGAGTTTCGGTGGCTTCTCGGGATCGGGCCGCCGAGTTCTCGGTTCGCCCCCACGGCGTAAGTTTTGCTAGACTGCCGGGGATGGCGAGCAAACAAGCAGCCTCGGCGAAACCGAGCGGCGCTACCGGGAGCGACGAGCTCCAAAAGCTTCGCCGCGGGGAGATGACCTTCGAGGAGTACCTCGACAGCCGCGCGGCGCGCGCCGTCGAGCCCCTCAGGACCAGCGTCTCGCCGGAACAGCTGGAGCTGGTTCGCGAGACCGTTCGCGCACAGCTCGAGAACGATCCGAACGTCGCCGCTCTGGTCCGCAGGGTGACCGGCCGGGATCCTCGCGCTCTGGGACGCTCCTGAGTCATGAGTCGGGGTCAGGGGTTGCGCCCGCGCCTGGGGTGCCAAAAGAGCGCTGACTCGCGCCGTGCGGGGGGAGCCCAGCGTGCCCGCTCTTGATTCGCCGGAGGTGCTGGAGCGCTTTCACGCCGAGCTCGATCTCGTCGAGATCGTGGCGCGTCAGGTCATCCGCGCTACCGCGAGCACCATCGATCTCGATGATCTGTTGAGCGCCGGCCGAGAAGGCCTGCTCGCTGCGGCGCGCCGCTTCGACCCGACTCAAGAAGCCACTTTTCGCACCTACGCCGACTACCGGGTGCGCGGAGCGATGCTCGACGAAATTCGCACGATGGCGGCCCTACCCCGGCGGGCCTACGCCCGCCTGGCAGCGCTCGAGGCCGCATCGGCCTACAGCGAAGGCGACTGGCAAGCCTCGAGCTCGAGCGGCGAAATGAGCGAGGGTGACGCGGAGCGAGCCCTGGACGACCACCTCGCCGCCATGGCCGCTGCCACCGCTATCGCGGTCGTGGTGGACGCGTCTCGCGGAGAGTCGGCAGCGAAGACTTCCATCGCACCCGGTGACGATCCCGAGCAGGCCTTCGCGACCGCGGAGCTCGTCGCACGAGTACGCCGCGAGATCGACAACCTCACCGAAGAGCGAGAGCTGACGACCGACGCGCGGGAGATCATCCAACGCCACTACTTCGAGGGGCAGAGCATTTCGCAGATCGCCCGCGAGCTCAACATCGACAAATCCTGGGCGAGCCGCCAGCACTCACGCGCCATCGCGCGGCTCGCCGAGCGACTGCGCGAACCGGAACCCGTACACTGACGCGGCGCTCGCGAGCTCAGGCGTGAACGCGGACGCCGCTGGCGAGCGCCGTCGCGAGCCAGCGAGCGAGGACGGAAGCCGCCTCACCGCGAGCGGTGAGCTCGACTCCCCCCGTGGTCGCGACGCGCTTCTCGTAAGCGGCCTCGTGCGCTTGCATGAACTGATCGAGATCCTCGAAGTCGAGCGCCATGGCCCGAGCTTCCAGGTGCTGGTCGAAGCACTGGCCGAGGTAGGGCGGGAGCCCGGTCGGTCGAGCGTGGACCAGCCACGACCTTCCCAGCCGAGCGCAGTACACGTTGAGCAGCTCGAACCGCTCGTTGGTCGGGGATTTTGCTTCGGAACCCATGAATCACCTCGGGGTTTGCAGCGTGGCCTGGAGCCGCGTCAGGCGAACGGTCGCCGCCTGAAAGTGGGTGGTGAAATCTCGTCGAGAGCGCGGCGCAGCTCCGCCGCGTTCTGAAAGCGCTGCTCGCGCTCGACTCGGACCGCGCGCAGCACGAGCGCGTCCAGGGCCGGTGAGACCGCCTCGCCGCCGTAAGTCGAAGGAGGTTGCGCCTCGAGCGCTCCCTCGTCGAACGGGCCTCGACCGGCGAGCATCTCGTAGAGGACGAGCCCGAGCGCGTACAGATCGGCGCGATGATCTACGCGCTCCCCGCGCGCTTGCTCGGGGCTCATGAAGCGGGGCGAACCGACGAGCGCGCCCGTTTGGGTGCGCACCGCGAGCGGCGGTGGCGCGCCTTGAATCTCTCCGAGCACGCGAGCAAGCCCGAAATCGAGGACCTTGAGCACCCGCCCGTAGCCGGCCACCTCGTGCAAGAAGAGGTTCTCGGGCTTGAGGTCGCGGTGAACGATGCCGAGAGCGTGGGCCGCATCCAGCGCGTCGAGCGTCTGCCGCGCCCACCCGATAGCCTCCGGCGCGGGAAGCCGGCGTCGCGCGAGCACCTCCTTGGCGAGGGTGCGCCCTTCGAGGAGCTCCATCACGATGCAGGGACGTCCGTCTCGGGCGGTCCAGAAGTCGACGACTTCGACCACGTTGGGGTGCTGCAGCCTGCCGAGCGCCTGAGCTTCGAGCCTCATCCGGTCGATGAATTGCGGTGTTGCCGCAAAATCGGCATGCAACACCTTCAACGCGAACTGCCTGCCGATGGAGCGCTCCACCACCGCGAACACCTCGCCCATGCCGCCCTGCCCGAGGCACCGGAGAGCCTGATACGGTGTCCCGGCGAGGACCTCGTCGACGCTGAAACCTGCGTTCATGGGGCGGCGCAAAGCAGGAGGGTTCGAGTTCACTTTAATTCATATCGGCCGACCACGCGGCAGGGTTGCTTGGTTCGTGCCTTTTGCTGCGATGCCCCATGATGAGCCCTGCTCACCGACCCGTTGCGCCGGACCTACTCCCAAGGCATGAAGGAAGGGAGGGCCGATTGTGGGCCTCGAGGGCGGCCAGCGGAGCGGCGCGGGCACGCTCCCGGCAAGACGCAACGATTTCGGTGGCTGACCGATAAGCTTCCAGAGAATGAGTTCTCCCCAGGCTTTCCCGCCGTTGCGCGATCCCCTCGAGGGGACTCGCTATCGGACCGTCGGCCTGCTCGGCTCCGGAGGCATGGGGCAGGTCTACCTGGTCGAGCACATTGGGCTCGGGAAGCGCTTCGTCGCCAAGGTGCTGCACGAGAGGCTCTCTTCCGATCCCCAGCTCCTGGAGCGCATCCGAATCGAGGCCCAGGCCCTCGGTCAGCTCCGGCACCCTCACATCGTCTCGGTGTCGACGTTCGGTAAGACCGTGCACGGCCGACCGTACATCATCATGGAGTACCTGCAGGGTCGAACCCTGCGAGAAGAGCTCGTCGCGCGAGGTCGCCTCCCGGTGCTCGAGGCCGTGACCTACGCCGGGGAGCTCCTCTCCGCTCTCGCGGCCGCTCACGCCATCGGCATCGTTCATCGCGACGTCAAGCCGGACAATCTCTTCCTGAGCGAGGCGCCGAGCTCCCCTCGCTCCTTGAAGGTGCTCGACTTCGGCGTCGCCCGCGTGACTGCGCATTCGCCCGTACGAGCGTTGACCCCCGATCTGGCGACCGAGTCCGGCGTCGTGATCGGCACCCCGCGCTGGCAGAGCCCCGAAGGCGCGATGGGTCGTCCCGTGGACGAGCGGGCGGACGTCTACGCTGCCGCGCTCGTGCTCTACGTCATGCTCGCTGGTCGCGGCCCCTTCGACCATTTCGAGAGCGACTCGATGGTGCTCTCGGCGCACGCGGTGGAAGACGCCGACCCGCCGTCCAGGCACTCGGTCGCGCCGCTGCCCGCCGAGCTCGACGCGGCCATCTTGCGCGCCCTGAGTAAGGATCCCGGGACTCGCTTTCAGAGCGCGGCGGAGTTCGCCGCGGTGCTCGAGCGCGTGGCTCAACTC
>JAEZYO010000898.1 GCA_023419055.1 Pseudomonadota bacterium
GCACCGCGTTGCAGGCCTGCGCCACGACGAACGCCCACGCGATGACGGACACCGCAGGCCAACTAGCCTTGGGCACCTTGTCGAGCTGCCACGTCACCACGGCCGAGAAGGCCAGAAAGACCGAAGCCAAGAGGCCGAAGCCGAACCAAAAGCCGTACCAAGTCGCGTCGGCGCCGTTGAAGGTGAAGTGCACGGACTTCATGGCCGAAAAGACCTGGTCCGATGCCGAGCCCAGGCTCTTCTGCGACAGCATGCCCCCGCCGGTGTGGCCGGCGAAGAAGAGAACGAGCAGATAAGTCGCGATGCGATAAGGCGTGAAGTATTTCATGGCGTTGCTCCTTCGACGACGAAGCGCATCTCGAGCCGCGTGAGCACGCGCTCCCGGCCTGCGCGCTGTCGCTGGCAGCGTCGCCCGGGAGCTCGGCTGGCGCGGAACGCGTCCTGCCGAGCAAGCACTGGGATTTCACTCCGCTCGCGCGAATGCGTAACCATATGGATACCATTTGCAACGAGCACGATGACCTTGTCAAGCCTCGAACCGCGACTCCTCTGGGCAAGTCCCTAGAACGCGTTCCTCATCGTTCACGCGCTGGAGGTCGACGTGGATCCCGCCGCTCGACGACGGCAGCTCGCGGAAATGGCGTGCCAGCTCAGCGCGTGCCGGCGGCAGCGCTCGGGTTCGTGAGAGCGGCCGGTGCGCGCTTGCTCACGAATTCCACGAAGGCGCGCACGGCGGGCGTGAGGAGCTTGCGCTCGAGCATGACGAGGGACACGGTGCCCTCGGTGCGGAGTACGCCGGGGAGGATCGCGACGAGCTCTCCTCGCGTGAGATGAGCCGCGACGAGCGTGGAGGGCAGAAGCGCGATCCCGAGCCCGCGGAGGGCCCATCGCAAGACGAGGTGCGGATCGTTCGAGTACGCCACGCCCTGGATCGCGCGGCGCTTCTTGCCGATCATCCAGTATGCCTGCGGGCGCCCTTCGGCATCGAGCCCGACGAGGCAACGGTGGTCGCGGAGGTCCGCGACGGTGGTCGGGGTCCCGTGGCGCGCGACGTAGGTGGGTGACGCGACGCCCATGAGGCTGACTTTAGCCAGCGTGCGGGCCGTGAGGCCGCTGTCGAGTCGCCCCGTGGCGCGGATCGCGACGTCGAACCGTTCGCGCGAGAGATCCACGGTGCGGTTCGAGACGTCGACGTGGAGCCGGATGGACGGGTACTCGCGGGCGAAGTCGGCGAGCACGTCCGGCAGGCCGCCGCCGACCATCGGCGGGATTGAAGCGAACACGTCCCCCGACGGCGTCGCGCCCTTGGGGATCACGCTCGCCTCCGTGAGACGGATCGCGTCGAGCGCCGCTTCGGCGCTCCTGTGAAAGGCTCGCCCCGCGTCGGTGAGCTGCATGCTGCGGGTGGTGCGCCGCAGCAGGCGGACGCCCAACCGCTCTTCGAGCCCCGCGAGCTTTCGGCTCAACGTTGCTCGCGGGATCTGGAGCTCGGCTGCCGCGCGCGACACCGAGCTCGTCGCCACGACGGCCACGAAGATTCGTAGTTCTTCAGTCTCGAGCATGTCACAAGAATGGGAAAGTCATTCCCATTTGTCCACCCTAGTCACAGGTCCGCCGGGCGCGCATGTTGCTCCGCATGAAGACGATCCTCTGGGCAACGCTCACCGCCAACGGAAACTACCAGCGCAACGATCCAGAACACCCGCCGCGACCCGAAGCCCTCTCGGACTTCGCGGCGCACGTGGCTGCTACCCGCAACTTCATCGTCGGCCGAAAGACCTTCGAAGGCTTTGCCGCGCGGCAGCCTGCTCCCCGCACGACCCCGGACTCCGCGGTGGGAAGCGCGACCATCGTCGTGGTCTCGAGCAAAGCGCCTCCGGGCGTGGCCGCGGTGCGGAGCCCCGAGGAGGCGCTCGGCCTCCTTCGAGAACGCGGGTTCGAGGCGGCACTCATCGCGGGAGGCGAGAAGCTCCACAACGCCTTCCTCGCCGCGGACCTCGTGGACGAGCTGGTGCTCAACGTCGCCCCGGTGCTGGAAGACGAGGGTTTCAAGCTCATCCTCCCGAGGGCGCAGCATCGGACCCTCTCGCTCCTGGAAACCAAACCGCTCGGTGGCGGTGTCGTGCAGCTCCGCTACGACCTCCGCGCGCGTTGACTTCCCTTCGGAGCAGGCACGACGCCGTGAGCGATCATGCTGTCGGCCATCGCGGTCACCAATTCCTCCGTGCTCCTCGGCCGAAAGCCGAGCACTTCCCTCGCCCGCTGGCTCGAGACGTCTTGCCGCTTGCCGAGCTCGTTCGCGGTAAGGCTCGCCGTCGCGTCCCAGCAGGCCATCGTCTTGATGAGGAAGCTCGGCAGGCTCCGCTCTGGAACGCGGAGGCCACGCGAGCCGTAGTGAAGCGCGAGGACGGACGCGATGTGCGCCATCGGGATGTGCTCACCCGCGACGATGAAGCGTTGGCCCGCGGCCGCAGCGATGGTCATGGCTGCGACGTGCATCTCGGCCGCGTCACGCACGTCCACCAGCGCGAAGCCGAGATCCGGTACACCCGGGAGCTCCCGCCCGAGCAGCGCCTTCACGATGGTCGCCGAGACCGAGAAGTCGTCATCGAGGAGCGGGCCCAAGATCGCGCCGGGCAGCACCGCGACGAGCTCGAAGCGCTCGCTTTCGGGCAGCGCCGCGACGTAGTCCCAGGCGGCGCGCTCAGCGACGGTCTTGCTTTTTTCGTAGGCTGCGACGGACTCGTTCAACACGGTCCAGTCGCTCTCGTCGTAGACCTTCGAGCCATCGCGGGCGTGGCCCCAGATCACGGCGGCGGTTGAAGACGTGAGCACGACGCGCTTCACCTTCGCGTGGCGAGCCGCGCTCAGCGCTCGCAGCGTGCCCTCCCGCGCGGGGCCGACCACGTCCTCGGGTCTCTTCACCGGCCCCGAAGGGACCGGGCTCGCGGTGTGCACGAGGTAGGTACAGCCCGCCGCCGCCTCGTTCCAACCCTCGTCACGCGTGAGCTCGAGCGGCACGAACGAGAGACGCGGACGCTGGTCCCTGGGCGTGAAGACGTCGAAGCGGGAGGACGCCTTCGCGACGTCGCGGACCGCCGCCCGAACTCGGAACCCCGCGCGTAGGAGGGCCAAGGCCGTGTGCGCGCCGAGAAACCCGCTTCCGCCCGTCAGGAGAACGAGCTCACTCATACGCGTGACGTAGCCGCTTCTTCCGAGTACACCAAGGGCATGGATGTCATGGATGACATGACGGCAGCGCTATGACTCGCAGCGCCCTCGAAGATCTCGATGTTCCGCTGCTCCTCGCCCTCGCGAGCCTGCTCGAGCACGGAAGCGTGACCGGCGCAGCGCGCGCCCTCGGACGGACGCAGTCGTCGATGTCTCGCACGCTCGCGCGGCTGCGAGCTCTGTTCGGCGATCCGCTCCTCGTCTCCTCCGGTCGAGCCATGCGCCTCACGCCCCGCGGGCAAGAGCTGCGTGCCCCGGTCGCTCGGGCGCTCGACGGCATGCGGCGCCTCTTCGAGCCTCCGCGGAGCTCGCCGCGCGACGAGCGGCGGACCGTCCACATCGCCGCGGCGGACTACACCGGCGTCGTGCTCCTCAACGGATGGATCGCCTCGCTGCGAAAGGAGGCGCCTGGGGTTGTCGTGCGAGTCGTCCCGGTCGACGCGGGGAGCATCGAGCCCCTGGCGCGGGGCGACCTCGACCTCGCGATCGCCCCTTTCCTGCCCGGTGTCGGCCTCGACCAGTTCGTCGCGAAGAAGCTCCTCGTCGATCGCCACGTGTGCGTGCTCCGCCGCGGTCACCCCTGGGTGAAATCAAGGCCGAAGCGCCGCCTCACCCTCCGAGATTACCTGAAGCTCGAACACGCCATGGTCGGCAGCGTATTGCCTGTCGTCTCCAGCGTGGACGCGACGCTCCACGACCTGGGGAAGAAGCGCACGATCGCGGCGCGCCTGCCCTCGGTGCTGTCCACGCTCGCCCTGGTGGCGGACTCGGAGCTCATGGCGACGACCTACGAGCGGATCGTTCCCGTCTTCGGCGATCGCCTCGTCACGTACTCCTTGCCCTTCGAGGTACCACCCCTCGAGCTCCACTTGATGTGGCACCCGCGCCAAAACGCGGATCCCTTCCACCGCTTTCTGCGCGAGCACCTGCTGGCGCGCGCCGAGCCTCATCACGACGCGAGGCGGACATTTTCGGTGAGGTAGTCGAGAAAGGCCCGCACGCGTGCGGCCATCTTGCCCGCCTGACCGACGAAGACGGCATGGATCGCTTCGGTGTCCCCCGGATTGAAGGATTCGAGCAGGGGGACGAGCCGTCCCGCCTCGATGTCCGGTCTCACATGAAACGCCGCGAGCCGAGCGATTCCGTGCCCGGCAAGTGCGAGGCGCCGCATCGATTCGCCGTCGCTGACGAGCGTGTTCCCGGAAAACGTGATCGTGACGTTGCCCTTCTTGGGGTCGAGGAACGGCCAACCCTTCGTGTGACGGGCGAAACAGAAGCCGAGGCAGTTGTGCGACGCCAGGTCGGCAGGCTCGCGCGGCTTGCCGTGCCGCTTGACGTAGGCCTTCGAGGCGACGACGACCATGCGGCTCTCCCCGAGCTTGCGGGCGGCGAGGCGCGACTCCCGAAGCGGCCCCGTGCGAATCGCGACGTCCGCGCGGCTCTCGAACAGGTCGACCACGGCATCGGTCAGCGCCACGTCGATCGTGATGTGCGGGTAGCGTTGGAGGAACGCGGGCACGAGCGGCAGCAGGCAGTGGAATCCGAACGGGACGTTGACGTTCACGCGAAGGCGCCCGCGCGGCGCCACGCCGGGAGAGACCTCGCGCTCGGCGGCGTCCATCTCCTCGAGGATGCGAACGCTGCGCTCGAAGAAGACGGCACCCTCCGGGGTGAGCTGCAGCTTCCTCGTCGAACGATTGAGGAGCCGCACGCCTAGCCTTGCCTCGAGCCGCCCGACCAGCTTGCTCACCGCCGACGGCGTCAGCTGAAACACGCGCGCCGCTCCCGAGAAGCTCCCGAGCTCCACGACGCGGACGAATACCTCCATGTCTCCCGAGCGGTTCGTATCCAGGCGCGGCATTGTGAATTCACCTCACAAGTACTTGTCCAGACCTTAGCCTAGTTCACGAGCGGGGAGCGACGCATATCAGCCGTACCAGCAAGGAGACCGACGTGGACTATCGACGACTCGGCGCATCCGGACTTCAGGTACCCGTCCTGAGTTTCGGAGCAGGTACCTTCGGCGGCCAGGGGCCGCTCTTCAGCGCGTGGGGGAATACGGACGCTCGGGAGGCGCGACGGCTCGTCGACATCTGCCTCGACGCCGGCCTGACCATGTTCGACACGGCCGACGTGTACTCGAACGGTGCCTCGGAGGAAGCGCTCGGCGCGGCGCTCGAAGGGCGACGCGATCGAGTCCTCGTCTCGACGAAGACGTCGCTGCCGATGGGAGACGGTCCTTCGGACGCGGGCTCGTCGCGCGCGCGCTTGATTCGAGCCTGTGACGACGCGCTCCGCCGGCTCGGCACCGACTACATCGATTTGATGCAGCTCCATGCCTTCGACGCGAAAACACCGATCGAGGAGGTGCTCTCGACGCTCGACGACCTCGTGTTGAAGGGCAAGATCCGCTACGTCGGCGTCTCGAACTTCTCGGGTTGGCAGTTGATGAAGTCGCTTTCGATCGCCGATCGCTACGGCTACTCGCGCTACGTCGCGCACCAGGTCTACTATTCGCTGGTCGGGCGCGACTACGAGTGGGAGCTCATGCCGCTCGGCGTCGATCAGGGCGTCGGCGCGGTGATCTGGAGCCCGCTCGGCTGGGGTCGCCTCACCGGCAAGGTGCGTCGCGGGCAGCCGCTTCCGGCGGTGAGCCGCCTGCATCAGACCGCCGATTTCGGCCCGCCCACCGATGACGAGCACCTGTACCGAATCGTCGACGCGCTCGACGAGGTGGCCAGGGAGACAGGCAAATCGATCCCGCAGATCGCGCTCAACTGGCTCACCACGCGGCCGACCGTGTCGAGCGTCATCATCGGCGCGCGGAACGAGGCCCAGCTCCGCGACAACCTCGGCGCCGTCGGCTGGTCGCTCACGCCCGAGCAGATCGCGAAGCTCGACGCCGCGAGCGCCAAGACGCCGCCCTACCCCTACTCGCCGTACTACCGCCAGGAAGGCTTCGCGCGGCTCAACCCACCCCTGTTCCCGATGAAGTGACGGCCCTTGGAGCAGACACGCTCACCATCACGCTTCTCGCCGCGCGCCGACCTCGTGCGATAGTCGCTCACCCGACTCGCAAGCTAGAATATCCGGGCTCTCCACCATGCGCCCCCTCCCTTCCCACCGTCCAGGCGCCGCTGCGTTGCTCCTGCTCTTGGGAGCTCTTCCGGCCTGTGGCGCGCCCTCGTCGACCCGCGCGTCGCACGAGGCGTCCGGTGCAGCTTCTTCCAATCCCAAGTCATCGCATCAAACGCCCGCATCGAAACCCGGCACGGGAGAGCTCTGCTCCCCGGATCACGACGCTGCCGACGGAAGCCGCGGCAACTGCCAGGAGGGGCTGCTCTGCTGCACCAACTTCCACGGCGGTTGTGGCGGGGCGCAGCCCCAGCCCGGCGAGGAGCGCGAACCGTGCACCACCTCCCGCCGCTGCGCTGCGGTAAAGGAGTGCTGGGGTCCTCCGCCGTGACGTGTGAGCCTGTTCGTTCAACGGGCCCACTGAGCTAGCGTGCTGCGCTCACTTCGACCGTCTCGTCCGTGGCGTAGAGGATCGACTTCGCGAGCGTCCGCGCCTCGCCGTCATGCCGTCCAGGCATCGCACCCAGAAGGAGAAACGACCATGAACCACCGACGCGCACCAACCCTGGCTCCCGCTGGCGGCTCAGGGATGGTTTGCGACGTGTACGGGCGCCGGACGGCCGCGACGGTGAGGTTCGCCGGCACAAGGTCGGACGAGCCCGTCGGACCACCCCGAACACACGGGTGCCCCGCCTCAGCCGAAGAGCTTCGCGAAAGGGCCTTCTTTTCCGGCGCCGCGGGCGGCTCACCCTAGGACAGCCCGATGATCGTCTGCACGTCGAGCTTGCGCCGATAGTGTCGGCAGTACGTGCAGATCACGAAAGGAGAGCTGGAGACGGAGGGCGGCAACGGCGCGCCGCGGTTCGGACATTCGCCCGAGCTCCCATCGACGCGAGTCGGGTAAAGCCCCACGTTGCATCGCGCCGGGCCTCAGCCACTATCGTGCCGATGCGAACGACGCGGCGGGCACCTCCTAGCTCGGCATCAGGCTCACGTGAGCCCAGCCATGAGCGCCCCATGAGCCCCACGTGAGCAACGCCCTCGGCGCTCCGCGCTCGAGCTGTCGCCCCGGATGCGGCGCCTGCTGTGTCGCTCCCTCCATCTCCTCGCCCATCCCCGGCATGCCGCACGGAAAGCCCGCGTTCGTACGTTG
>JAEZYO010000900.1 GCA_023419055.1 Pseudomonadota bacterium
ATCCAGCCGAAGGGTGCCTACAAGAAGGGGCAAGCTGGCGAAGCCGAGATAGTGCTGCTCGCCAAGGGTGCGTTTCACGTCAACGACAAGTACCCCTACAAGTTCAAGCTGAAGGAGGGCGGCGCGCTCAAGTTCCCTGCGCCCGTGGTCGGTAAGGACCAGGTCAAGCTCGAGGAGAAGCGGGCGACGATGCTCGTCGGCTTCACGCCGGACGCGGCGGGTAAGCACGTGCTCGCGGGGCAGTTCCTATTTTCGGTGTGCACCGACGACAAGTGTCTGATCGAAAAGCGCGACCTCGCGCTCGACGTTACGGCCGAATAAGCGCCGTTCGGCCGCTTTCGGCGGTCCGCGACGCGGGCGGTCCGGCTCGCGGGGCGAGCCGCGACCATTCGAGGACGAGCGCCCGAAATGACGGCTTCCTTCGACGAAGGACCGCGTAGCGCCGCGAAGTGGTACGCTTACCGTCATGGGTTCTGAACGCATCCTGGACGAGCTCGAGAGCATCTTCCGGGACGTCGAGCGCGGGTTCAAAGAAGAGAGGCGCCTGCTCTCGTTCCGAGAGTACCTCACGCTGCTGTCGAGCGATCCGCTGCGTCACACGCGCGACGCCTCGCGCTACGTGCGCGACATGTTCGAGTTCTACGGCACGGAGAACGTGCAGCGCCCTTGGGGCACCGATTCCCGGTTCCGTCTGTTCGACTTGCCGTTTCTGGCTCCCGAGGAGAGCCGGCAGGAGCGGCTCGTCGGGCAGGAGCTCGTGCAGCACGAGATCTTTCGGGCATTGAATAATTTCGTGCGCGAGGGGCGGCCCAAGCGCGTGATCTTGATGCACGGCCAGAACGGCTCGGCCAAAACGACGGTGGCGGCGTGCATCAAGCGCGCGCTCGATCACTACTCGCAGAAGGACGAAGGCGCGCTCTACCGCTTCCACTGGGTGTTCCCCAACCAGGGCAAGCTGCGGGGAGCCATCGGCTTCGGCGGGCGCCGCCCCGTCACGCGCAGCGACGACGACGGCAGCTACGCTCATTTGCCGGATGAAGACATCGACGCGCGCCTGTTCATGGAGGTGCGCGACCATCCGCTGTTCCTCCTGCCGCACGCTCCTCGCGCGAAGCTCCTCGAACAGCTGTACGCCGCGGCCGGGGCGACCGAACCGCCGCCGAATTGGATGCTCCACGGCAGCCTCTCGCACAAGAGCCGTCAGGTGTACGAGTCGCTGATCGCGAGTTACGACGGCGCGCTCGAGGAGGTTCTTCGACACGTGCAGGTCGAGCGCTACTTCATCTCACGGCGCTACCGGACCGGCGCCGTCACGCTGGGGCCGCAGCTGTCGGTCGACGCGGGCGAGCGTCAGGTCACGGCCGATCGCAGCCTGACCGCTCTGCCCCCCGCGCTGCAGTCGATCCCGCTGTTCGAGGCGTTCGGCGAGCTGATCGACGCAGCAGGCGGGTTGCTCGAGTTCTCCGACCTTTTGAAGCGCCCGCTCGACGCCTTCAAGTACCTCCAGATCACGGCCGAGACGGGCGAGGTGGCGCTCCGCTCGCAGAACATCCAGGTAAACTGCGTGATGCTCGCGAGCGGCAACGAGCT
Source organism: Pseudomonadota bacterium (assembly GCA_023419055.1). Next base: position 1,591 of record JAEZYO010000900.1, read on the forward strand.
CCACCTCACCGCCTTCCGGGAGCACCCGGAGTTCGAGAGCTTCCGCGGTCGCCTCGAGCTCATCAAGGCGCCGTACCTCTTGAGCTGGATCGACGAGCAGCGCATCTACGACGCGCAGATCGCTCCGCAGGTCCGCAAGCACGTCGCTCCGCACGCGACGCAGATGGCGGCGATGTTCGCGGTGCTGACGCGCATGCGAAAGCCGAACCCCGACCGCTACGAGAAGCCGCTCCGCGACATCGTGAGCGAGCTCAGCGCGGTCGAGAAGGTCGACCTCTACGCGACCGGGACGACGCCGACCCGGCTCGACGACGAAGCGGCCAAGCTGCTCCGCGCCAGCATCAAGAACATCTACCACGAGAGCGACGCGTACCCGATCTACGAGGGCAGCGTGGGCGCGAGCGCGCGCGAGATGCGCACGGTGCTGCTCGATGCCGCGCAGAACCCGAGCTACGACTGCCTCTCACCCATGGCCGTCCTGGAAGAGCTCGACGAGCTCTGCCAAAAGACCAGCGAGTACGCCTTCTTGCAGGAAGAGCGCTTGCCCGGCGGCTACCACGACCACAGCCTGTTCCGAAAGACGCTCCACACGCGTCTGCTCGACGCGTTCGAAGACGAGTTTCGCATGGCAAGCGGTTTGGTGGACGAGGGACGCTACTCCGAGCTCTTCGAGCGATACGTGACGCACGTGAGCTTCTGGGTGAAGCACGAGAAGGTGCGAAACCCCATGACGGGCCAGTACGAGGATCCGGACGAGCGCATGATGCGCGAGGTCGAGGCGCTCATCGGCGGCCCCGACAAGCCCGAGGAGCTCCGTCATTCGCTGATCAACGCGATCGCGGCCTGGGCGATCGATCACCCCGACGAACCGATCGATCACGCCCGGATCTTCGGGCCCCAGCTCCGGCGCTTGCGGGAAGCGGTGTTCGGCGAACGTCGGGTGGCCGTCGCCAAGCTGAGCCGTGACATCGCGGTGCTGCTGCGCGAGGGCGGGGCGGGGCTCGACCTCGGCCGTCAGAAGGCGGCTCGCGAGACGCTCGACCGGCTCAAGCAGCGCTTCGGCTACGAGGACAGCTCGGCCGCTGACGCCGCGGCGATGCTGATTCGGGAGCGCTTCTCCGACATCGTGGTCTGACGCCGTGCTCTTCGACACTCACTGTCACCTCGACGCCCACAACTTCCCCGAGGGGCACGGCGACGTCCTCGTGCGCGCGCGCTCCGCCGGGGTGGGGCGCTTCGCCTGCGTCGGGGTGGGGAGCCTGGAGTCGGCGAAGGGAGCGATCGCGCTCGCCAAGTCCGAGCCCGACGTCGTCGCCACCGTGGGGGTGCACCCGCACGACGCGGCGAGCATCGACGATCACCTCTTCGAGCAGATGAGCGCGCTCGGGCGCGAACCCGAGGTCGTCGCCATCGGAGAGGTGGGCCTCGATTACCACTACGACCACTCGCCGCGCGACACGCAACGGCAGGTCTTCCGGCGCTTCGTGGCGCTCGCCCGTGAGCTCGAGAAGCCGCTCGTCATCCACACGCGGAGCGCCGCCGCCGACACGCTCGCGGTGCTCGAAGAAGAGCGGGCTCGCGACGTGGGCGGCATCATTCACTGCTTCAGTGAAGACCGCGCCTTCGCCGAGCGCGCGCTCGCGCTCGGCTTCGACCTCTCGTTCTCCGGCATCGTCACCTTCAAGAGTGCGAAGGCGATTCAGGAGGTCGCGGCGTGGGCCCCCGCGGATCGCATTATGGTGGAGACGGACAGCCCCTATCTCGCGCCCGTGCCGCTCCGCGGCAAGCGTTGCGAACCGGCCTTCGTGGTGCACACCGCGCGCTTCGTGGCAGCCCTGCGTGGCCTGGAGTTCGATGAGTTTTCGGCGCTCACGACCGCGAACGCGGAGCGCCGCTTCGGTCTGGCGGCGGCGTCGCACCAGCGTCATCCTAGAGAGGCTTGAAGCGGCACCTGATAGGTCCCGGCTCGCTCGCCGCGTCGCTCGCCGCGCACGCCGCCTTGGTCGGAGCAGGTGCGCTCCTGGTAGTGGTCTGGCCCGAACCCTCGGAGCGAGCGGAGCGAGTGCTCGAGGTGTCGCTCGTCGAGGGGCCGGTGGAGCTGCCGCTTGCCGGGCTCACGGCGGGGGAGGCGCTCGCCCCCGACTCGGCGATCGAGGCACCGGAGCTCGGTGGAGCTCGGCTTGCGAGGCCCGATCTTCGCCGCCGAGGCCGAGGA
>JAEZYO010000916.1 GCA_023419055.1 Pseudomonadota bacterium
TGAACAGGACGGCGAGGCCGATCAAGAACAGGATACCCTGCGGCGTCGGCTCTCCCGGAGGGTGGACGCCGAGCGGCCAGCGCGGCTCGGGCGCGCCGGGCTGCATGGCAGCGCGGATCACGTCGACGGCGAGCCCCGACAGGCCGAGGCCAGCGAGGCCGAACACCAGGAGCACGACCTGGAACGAGAAGACGATCAGGCACTCGCGCTTGTATTTCAGGCTGAGCTCGAGGAGCCGAAGCAGCAGGCGGAAATTCTTGGCGCCCTGCTTTGCCGGTAGCGCTGCTCGCTCTCTTGGTGCTGGATGCGTCATCGACTCGGCCCGCGACCGGCTACGACGCGATCGCGGCCGATGTTAACAACGGCTCCGTCGCGCGCAAGCTCCCGAGCGCGCGACGCGCGCGCCCGGCGTTCGGGCCGAGCGCAGCCTCCGGACCGGGGGCGCTCGTTTTCGAGCTACGCTAGAGGCGCGGTCCGGATCGACTGAAAGGGCACTATGACCATCCACGTGACTGTCTGGGGAGAAAACGTCCACGAGCACAAGAGTGAGCTCGTTCGCTCTCACTACCCGAACGGGATGCACGAGTGCATCGCCGACGCTCTCAACCAGGATCTCGAGATCCGCGCACGCACCGCGACGTTACAGGAACCGGAGCACGGGTTGACTGAGGAGGTGCTCGAAGGCACGGACGTCTTGACGTGGTGGGGGCACGCCGCCCACGACGAGGTCGCCGACGCCGTCGTCGACAGGGTGCAGCGGCGCGTCCTCGAGGGCATGGGCCTCGTCGTCCTTCACAGCGCTCACTATTCGAAGATCTTCAAGCGGCTGATGGGGACGACCTGCTCGATCACCTGGCGCGAAGCGGGCGAGCGCGAACGCCTTTGGGTCTGCAATCCGGGGCACCCGATCACGCGTGGCATCGACAAGTTCATCGAGCTCCACGAAGAGGAAATGTACGGCGAGCCCTTCGCGATCCCCGCCCCGGAAGAGCAGGTGTTCATTTCGTGGTTCGAGGGAGGCGAAGTGTTTCGCTCGGGTGTCTGTTATCGCCGCGGGAATGGTAAGATCTTCTATTTCCGCCCCGGGCACGAGGCTTACCCCACCTACCATCATCCGCAGATCCAGCTCGTCCTGAGAAACGCCGTGCGCTGGGCTCTTCAGGACGGCACTCGTTGGGTGGATTCATGCCCGAACGTTCCGGTGGAACAAGCCCGCGAAAAGATTGTGCAGAAGGGCGGAACCGTGCACGCGCCTCCCGATCGAAAGGCGTGATCGTGAAAGAGCGCGACTTGCACGAGAGGCCATAGCTGTGTATAGAGTAGGCCGAAGTCTCACAATGGCATTCGGCCGCTCCTACTTTTGGTTTTACTTCTGGCCCGCGTTACAGCGGCGACAGGGTAGGCCTACGTAGAGAGTCCGAATCGAGTGAACGAAGCCCCTGGTCGCCGCAAGCCGCCGGGGGTTTTTGCTTTCAGGACCCGGTCATGCATTCAACCAAAAACCTTCGCGTCGTCGATACCACCGTGCTCCAGAGCCCTGACGAAATCACCCAAGAGCTCCCGCTCTCCGAGCGCGGCGCCGAGGTGATCATTCAGGCCCGGAGCGAGATCGAAGCCATCTTGCACGGCAAGGACTCGCGGAAGCTCGTCATCGTCGGCCCGTGCTCGATTCACGATCCCGAGGCCGCCATCGAGTACGCGCACCGGCTGTCCTCGCTGCGCTCGCGGCTCTCCGATCAGCTGATGATCGTGATGCGCGTCTACTTCGAGAAGCCGCGGACCACGGTGGGGTGGAAGGGGCTGATCAACGATCCGCACCTCGACGGTTCGTTCGACATCCCGAAGGGCCTGCGCAAGGCGCGCTCGTTGCTGCGTGACATCGCGGACCTCGGCATGCCGGCGGCGACGGAGATGCTGGACCCGATCGTTCCCCAATACTTGGCCGATCTGATCTCGTGGACCGCGATCGGCGCACGCACGACCGAGAGTCAGACTCACCGTGAGATGGCCTCGGGCCTCAGCATGCCGGTCGGGTTCAAGAACGGCACCGACGGCAGCTTGGGCGTCGCGGTGAACGCGATGATCACCGCCTCGCGGGCGCACAGTTTCCTCGGCCTCGACGCGCACGGCCGCGTCGGCGTCGTGCGCACGGCGGGCAACCCTCACACTCACCTCGTGTTGCGCGGCGGAGCGAGCGGCCCGAACTACGACGCGAGCTCGGTTGCCCTGGCGGTGGAGGCGCTGAAGCGCGCGAACGTGACCCCTGGGGTCCTCGTCGACGCGAGCCATGACAACAGCAAGAAGAACCACGAGCGTCAGGTCGACGTCCTCGCCGACGTGGGCGCGCAGCTCCGAAATGGCAGCGAGCACCTGCTCGGTGTCATGGTCGAGAGCAACCTCGTCGCCGGCCGCCAGGATCTCAAGAACAAGAACGATCTCGTCTACGGGCAGAGCATCACCGACGCGTGCGTCGATTTCGCCACGACGGAGCGCATGCTGGAGCGCCTCGCCGTGGACGCCGCCGCGCAGCGTTACATCGCGGTCCCGGCCTGAAATCCGTTTCGAGCTCGCGGCGCCGGAAGGGCGCCGCTGCTCGAGATAGGTCAGCGCGTGAAGGCGACGTCGTCGACCCAGACGTCGAAGGTGACGCCACTCGGCGTCCCGAAGTGAACCGAATAGACCGCCTTCGGGTCGAACGGGGGTAGCGGCGCGAGCCCGCGTTCGAGGGACGAGAACGGGATCTCGTACTCGGCCCACTCCTGCGTGAGCGTGACGTTCGTGAGCGGGTGTTCGAAGCAAGGGATCGTCGGCCCTTGTCCTCCCTGACCGCAGATCCCTGCCTGTGGGGTGGAGTGACGATCGGGGATGGCGACCGCGAGCTCGAGCGTGCCTTGAGCCGAGCGCGCGTAGAAGCGGAGCCCCGTGTAGGCGCTCGCGTCGTAGGGCGCGAACCCTGCCTTGAAGTCGAAGGCGAGCGCGGCACCCCAATCCTGGAAGTTGCCGCCGAGCAGGCGAGCGGCGCGCACGCTCATCGGGCGAGCAGGATCCGTGTACCCCATGACGAAGTCCGCGCCCTCGGCGGGCGTCAGGTACCCGCCGGTGTCGTCACCGAACGTGTACCAGTAGCCGTCACGGTTGCTCGCGGGCAAAAGCTGGCCGTCTCCGTCCTCCATGTCGTCGATGAGCTCGTCGGGCAGAGCCGGGGCTCCGCTCGAACCGGCGTTCCCGATACCGCCCGCACCGCCACCGGCGGTCCCCGCCGTGCCCCCGCTCCCGCTTCCACCGGACGCCGCGCCGCCGGTGCTCGAAGCGCTCCCGCCGCCCCCTAGGCTGCCGCCTGCCCCTGACGAGCTGCCACCCGCCCCGCCGGCACCGTTGACCGCGCCCCCGGGAGAAATCCCCGGGTTGCTCGACGCGGGCTCGTCGAAGTCGGTCGGCGCGGGAGACCCGCAGGCAGCGAGCGCCCCGCAAAGGCTCGTCACGCAGACGGCAACGCCGCGGACCATGGCCGGATTCAAACACAGGTCCGCCGAAATCGGGAGTTAATGTCCCCGCCGGGAAACAGCGGAAAAAGCCCGCTCCTGGGCTCGATTCAATTCAGAGCGGAAGCCTCGCTGGATACGAGCGCGGTCCCGTGGTCGCCTCGTTGCACTTCCACGGTACCCACCTGGGCGTGGATGGGATCCGCGCCGATCGTGCCGTGAAGCTCCTCGAGGTACGCGGGCGAGCTCACTCGTTCGAGCTCGTCCCGCGCGCGCGATAGGCGCTCCCCGATGCCGAGCCGCTCGGCCTCGTCGGAATGACTCGCGAGGGACAAGAACTCGTTCAACGTCTTCACGTGTCGCTCCCAGAGCGAGACGTCTCGAGCTTGCTTGATCGCGAGCCTCTCCTTGTACCACTCGCTCTCGAGCAAGGCCTCGCGCGTGAAGAGCGCACGGATCTCCGGGTGGTGCACGTCCTTACCCTCGTAGTGACCGTGCGCCATGATGTGGAGCAAGGCGCGAAGCGGCGGGCAGGCGTCGCCGACGCTGCCGTCCGCGAAATACGCGAGCGCGACGCGCTGGTGCGCTTCCACGATGTTGTGGATCCCGTCCGCGAATACGGCGGCGTCTTGAATTTCCGGCTTCAAGATCTCTTCCGTGAACACCGCCGAGGGGTTGTCGAACACGCGCCCGAAGAAGGTGTGCACGAACTTCTGCGTGATGCGGTACCCGAGCCGACTCGCCAGCACCTTCTTGCCCCCGAACTCGTAGTCGGTGAGCTGCTCGAGGTGTCCCGACGCGATCAGGCGCGCCGGGTCGCGCTCCTGCGGGAAGAGACGACACCAGATCTCCGGGATCAGCACGCTCACGTCGTGATCGGCGCGGAAGCGCGGGCCGATGAAGCCCGCGGCCGAGCTGAAGCCCGCGTAGCCACAGAGCAACATCGAGACGAGCGCGTTGTTGAGATCGGCGGTCGCGCAGAGGGCGTTGAAGGGACCCTTGGTCAGGGCGCCCTCGCTGCCGGCGCCCGTCGTGCTCGGCGACTTTCCGGTGAGCGAGCACACGTAATCCATGAAGAGCTCCGGGAGCTCCTGGTAGTGGATGGGCCCGTACACGCAGAGGGCGCGTATGCCGTCCTCGGGCGCGTTGTTCCGCCGTCCGGAGAGCACGCTGATCACCGGGAAAATCACCGGTTCGTCGGCGTTCAGCCGCCGGTTCAGGCGCGCGCCCGTCTGCGCCACGTAGCGATCGCGCGCCTTCACCAGATCGGGGCGCGTCTGGAGGTAGCGCGGGTTCTTCGTGGGTTTGCCGCCGACCAGCCGCGGCCGCGCCGAGCAGATCGAGTACGCGTCTCCGTCCCGCGCCGCGTTGCGGCTCACGTGGCTACGCATGGGCTCCGTGAACGCGTCGTGGAGCGCGACGTTCTCGACCAGATCTTGCGCGTCGTCGGGCGTGAGCGGCTGGAAGTTCGAACAAAACAGGCCGAGGCGCGACATGTCCCACTCCGTCTGCTTGTCGAAGCCGGGGTGTATCGCGTCGTCGGGGCGCTGAAAGAGTCTGAACTCGCAGTTCTCGCTGATCTTGAGGCTCGGGTGGCCGTCGTACTCCTTCGGCAGCCCGAAGAGGCGCCGCGCCGGCACGACCACGGACGCCGAGATATCGTCCTCCATCTGCACCTTGTCGGCGGAGACGAAGTCCTGTCGGAGCTTGTACGTGCGCCAGGCGCCGCTCTCCGAGAAGCCGACGCGGAGGTAGCTGCCGACGAGCTTACGCCCGTCGTACTTGAGCTCGTGACCGAGCGCGCCGTTGATGATGTCCACGCTGAAGTGCCGGCGCCAGTCGCTGCCCCAGTCCGTCCGGTAGAAGCGCTTGATCACGAACACGAGCGCCCGGACGTAGTTCGGAATGCTCTCGAGCCAGGCGTTGTACTCGGGCGTGTAGTCCGGGTTCGGCGTCAGGAGCTTGATGACCGAGCCGAGCGAGCGATCCGGCGACAAGATCGGCCGCGGCGAGGTGCGATTCCCCGTCCCCGACGGCGGGCCCTGATCGGCGGCTTGCCTCAAATGCGGCTGAAGCGCGTCACGGAAGTCCCGCTCGAAAATGGCTTCGACGAGCGAAAGATCGTCCTCGAAGCTCGAGACGTAGACCGGCCCGTACAACACGGCGTCGATCAGGCTCTTCGAGATCTCCGATTTTCCGCCGCCGGACACGGTGCACGGCTTGTGACAGAAGGTGCCCTCCGCGACCGTCCCCACGAGCCGGTAGCTCGGCGCCGCGGGGTGCTTCTCCATCCGGATCTTGTAGCCGTTCGGCAGGATGTACACCTGCCCCGGCAAGAGCTTCAGGTGCTGCTCCTCGTCTCGCAGCATCCACTTGATGTCTTGTCGCTTGAGGTGGAACTCGGCGTGCTCCGGCACGTAGTGCACGCTCGGGTAGAGGTTGTCCGTCGCGTACCCCGAGTCGTGGAGGGTGACCTCGTCACCCAAGAGCTCCACCGCCTCGGCGAAGCGGTGCGTGCTCTGTCGCGGGTCTGGAACGAAGTCGTCACCCAAGCTCACGGTGGCGAACGCGAGCGCGCCGCCCGCGTGCTCTTCCTCCGCGAGCCCGAAGAGGTTCGCGCTGAAGCTGATCTGCGTCTTTACCTCCTTCTTGCAGTACCCGTAGTAGTTGTCGGCGAGGATGGTGACCATCACGCCCGCCAGGCTGCGAGCGGTGATCTTGAACGCGCCGCCGTTGTTGTAGAGCTCGCCCTCGTCCGACCAACACATGCCAAGCTCGCGCTGCGCGGGTGTCGCCTCGCTCACGTGCGGCAGGCCGAGATCTTATCGACGTGCGTCGATCGGGTACCGCCAACGCGCCATCCGTCCCCAAACCGGCCATACGCTCGAGATCCATCAAATCGGCCCTCCTATACAGGAGTCCGCCGAGTACCAGCGACGTGGAGCGGCGGCTACGCCGTTCTCCTCCGATTCGGGCTCGCTCGACCTACATCGAACGCGGCGACCCGACGACGCCCGCCCCGATTCGCGAGCGCGGCATAAAATCGCACTCTCACGGGA
>JAEZYO010000961.1 GCA_023419055.1 Pseudomonadota bacterium
TCTTCACCTGGTCGAGGCTGCACTCGTCGGCGGCCCCCTCGAGTCGACCCATCGCGTAGCGGTAGAAGTTGGTCGCGAAGCAGTCGCGCACGACCTGACTCGTCGCGAGTCGCTTGCTGAGCTCGACGGCGCCGTCGAACTTACCGTCGAGCGCAGGGACCGTGCCGACGACCTCACCCGACTGATCGACGGGGAAACCGTTCTCCTCCGCACGGTAGCGCCCGAACTGATCGTAGCGTTCGTACCCGAAACCAATCCCGTCGATGAGCACGTGGCAGTACGCGCAGCCCGCGCTGGCGGTGTGCTGGGCGAAGCGTTCGCGCGTGGTGGCGTTCGGGTCGACGGGCGGCGGCACGTTGTTCACCTCCGGCGGCGGAGGTGCGACGTCGAGGCACAAGATCTGCTCTCGCACGAACACGCCGCGCAGCACCGGCGCGCTCTGGTCGGAGTGAGCGAGCAGGGCCATCAGCGCGGGTTGCGTGAGCAAGCCCGCGCGCTCCTCGGGCACGTCCACCCCGACGAACTCACCGGGGGGTGGAGCCGCAACTCCGTAAAGAGGAGCGAGGGTCGAATCGAGGAAGACCTTGGGCGAGGTGAAGAGGGAGGAAAGCTTGCCCTCGCTCCAGAAGGTCTCGTCGACGAATCGACGGAAGGACTCGCGGTACGCGCTCACGAGCTCCGGAGAAGAAACGGCGACGTCGGCGGCCTCACGCGCGGCGCCCGTGAGCCGCCCGAGGCCGAGCCATTGCTCGTTGAACTCGACCGCGATCTCTCGCGCTCGCGCGGTCTCGAGCAAGCGACGAGCCTGACTCTCGATCTCCTCGTCCGTCTGAAGGCGATTTTCAGCCGCGGCGGCGACCAGATCGAAGTCGGGCATCGACCCCGTCAGGAAGTACGACAGCCTCGAGGCGAGCTCGTACGGCCCGACCGTGATCGCGCCGGTTTCCGGAGTTGGCGCGGCGTAGCCCTCGACACGGTAGAGAAACTGAGGGCTCTGCAGCATCGCGGTCAGGGTCGCCTCCACCGCCTCGCCGAAGCCCTCGTCGAGGACGTCACCGAAAAGCCGGTCGAAAGGCGCGGCCTCCGCTTCTTGGATCGGACGCCGAAATGCTCGGGAGCCGAACTCTCGAACGAACGCCTGACCGCAGGCTAGCTCGTCACCTTCGGGACACGGGGCGATGGCGTCGAGGTTCGTGCTGACGGCGTGCTGCGCGATGGCTTCTGCCGCGTTCAGGTAGCTCTCGACCAGGAGCGGGTTCGCCGGATTTGCTGCCGCGTTGTTTCGAAACCCGCGCACCTCGTTCTCGGGCGGAAACGTGAGCGCCAGGTGGGAAACACTGCCCACCAGATCGGAGATCGTCCGATCGTATTCACTGCGGGTGAGCGGCCGTGCCTCGGCAAGGCCGGTCGATTGCGCTTCGCAGAGGGGGTTCTCGACAGGTGCGCCGAGAGGGGCCGACGGCACCTCACCCGTGCAACCGAGCGCCCCGCCGGCGACCGAACAGGAGAGCGCCAACTGTGCAATTTTCTTGCGAAACAAGCCCACACAGCGTGCAGCGGCGCCGGTTCTCCGTCAATCGTGCGGCCGAGAAGCCTGTAAATTCCTGGAGGCCCGCTCCGACTCGGCAGGGAAATGTGGGCGCCCGGCGCTCATTGGTCCACCGCGGGACTCACGGACGAGGGGTCTTCCGCCGCAGCATGCGCTGCAGGGACTGGCGGTGGAGCCCAAGGAGGCGCGCCGCTTCCGAGACGTTGCCGCGCGTATAGCCGAGCACCGATTGCACGTACTGATGGCGCGCCCGCGCGAGCGTCGCGATTTCGGGCTCACCCGAAACCTTGGCGGGTTCCCGCTTTGGATCGAGCGCCGACAAGAGCTCTTCGGCTCGGACCGGCTTCGGAAGGTAGTCGGACGCGCCGAGCTTCATCGCCTGCACCGCCGCGCGGATCGAACCGATGCTCGTGACCACGACCACTCGAATTCGCGGGTCGTAGCTCTTCAGGTCGCGCAGCACGGCCAGGCCGTCGGCGTCGCGCAGAGCACACGCCACGACGACGCACTCCGGCTTGAGAGCGCGCCCGCGCGCGAGCGCCTCGCGATGATCGCTGACGTGCGTGACGAAGCCACCCGCCTCGAGCATGGCGACGCAGGACAGCCCCTCGTCCTTTTGATCGTCCACGACGAGGGCGATCCTCTCCCTCTCCTCGACCAACGCAGACACCATCGATTCAGATCAACGAAGTCGCGCGAGCGTGTCAATCGCTGCTCCGCCCCAAGCTCGCGCGCTTTCGCCTGCTTTTCAGCCACCTCGAACGCCAGGTGAGCATCGTTCATGAACGGCTGCGCGGCAATGAACGCCCTTTAATGCGTTCTCCACCATTGCTCGATTCAAGCACCGGCGCGAGGACCGGGCGGCGTCACCCGGCCCTCGCTCTTCGGGCTCTCAGGCGGCGCTCGCCACGGCGCCCTTCGCGTACTCCGCGAGCTTGCGTCCGTCGGCGTAGAAGAGGCGAATCCCTTCGGAGAGCTTCTCGGTCCCCATGGCGTCTTCGTTGTGCAGCCAGCGGAAGGCCTTCTCGTCGAGGTGAATGCGAGGCACGTCGGCGGCCTTGGCCTTCTCCACGTCGAGCCTACGCGGCACCTCACCGTCCGCGTTCTGGAGCTTCTCGAGCAAGTCGGGGCTGATGGTCAAAAGATCGCTGCCCGCGAGCTCGAGCACCTGCTCGACCTTACGGAAGCTCGCGCCCATCACCTCGGTCTTGTAGTCGTACTTCTTGTAGTACGTGTAGATGCGCTGAACGCTCGCGACGCCGGGGTCCTCCGCGATCGGGATGTCGCTCACGCCCTTCGACTTCTTGTACCAATCGAAGATGCGGCCCACGAACGGCGAGATCAGCGTCACGCCCGCCTCGGCGCAGGCCACCGCCTGAGCGAAGCTGAAGAGCAAGGTGAGGTTGCAGTGGATGCCCTGCTTCTCGAGCTCGGCCGCGGCCTGGATCCCTTCCCAGGTGCTCGCGATCTTGATCAAGATGCGCTCGCGCGGCACCTGCGCCTGCTCGTAGAGCTTGATCAGCCGCAACGCCTTCTCGACGGTGGCGGCCTTGTCGAAGCTCAGCACGGCGTCGACCTCGGTCGAGACGCGCCCGGGGATGATCTTCAGGATCTCGCAGCCGAAGTTGACGGCGAGCTTGTCCATGAACGCGGCGCTCTGCGCTGCGGCGTCACCGGTGTCCTTCGCGGAGTACGCGATGGCCTCCTCGACGAGCCCCTTGTACTGGGGCATCTGGGCCGCCTTCAGCAACAGTGAAGGGTTGGTGGTCGCGTCCTGGGGACGGTATTTTTTGATGGCTTCGATGTCGCCGGTATCGGCGACGACCGTGGTGACTTTCCTCAGCGAGTCGAGCTGGGACATCGATTTCCTCCGTACACGAGCAAGTTCGGCCGGCAATCCGGCGCGGGAAGGTCATCCTGCCTCTCGAGCGCGCACCAAGCAAGCCGCGTCACGCGCGAAAGCGAACCGTCGTGGCGCGGGAGCTCTCTCGCCCCCGCGCGCGGACGAAGTCGGTCAGCGACTCGGCGGAATGGAAGCGAGCCTGCCCTGAGGAGTCTGCGGCGGCACGTACACGCCCCAGACGTCGCGGGCGTAACCCAAAATGGTGCGATCGCTCGAGAAACGCCCCATTTGGGCCACGTTGAGGATCGAGCGGCGCGCCCAGCCCGCCTGGTCGTGATAAGCGGCTTCCACGCTCCGCTGACAGTGGACGTAGCTCAGGAAATCCGCGAGCAGCATGTACGTGTCGCCGCCGTAGAGCAGGCTGTCCACCACGGGCCGGAAGCGCGACGGATCGTCGGGCGAGAAGGCCCCGTTCGAGATCGCGTCGAGCGCCTGCCGGAGGAGCGGCTCGGCGTAGTACACCTGCATCGGGTCGTAGCCGCTCGCCCGTGCTTGCTGCACCTGCTCCGCGGTGAGCCCGAAGATGAAGATGTTCTGCTCGCCGACGGCGTCCTTGATCTCGATGTTGGCGCCGTCGAGGGTACCCACGGTGAGCGCGCCGTTCAGGGCGAACTTCATGTTGCCGGTGCCGGACGCCTCCATGCCCGCGGTCGAGATCTGCTCGGAGACGTCGCTCGCCGGAATGATGAGCTCGGCGAGCGAGACGCTGTAGTTCGGGATGAAATGCACGCGCAGGAACTTGCGCACGTTCGGGTCGGCGTTGATGGTCGCGCCCACCGAGTTGATGAGGTGGATGATGCGCTTGGCCATGTCGTAGCCGGGCGCGGCCTTCCCTCCGAAGATGAACGTGCGAGGCACGACGTCGAACGGCGGGTTGCTCTTGTACTGGAGGTAGAGCGAGACGATGTGAAGAACGTTGAGGAGCTGCCGCTTGTACTCGTGGATGCGCTTCACCTGCGCGTCGATCATGTGCGACGGGTCGAGCTCGATGCCGGCGGTGCGGAACAGCGCGTCCGCGAGCCGCGCCTTGTTCGCGGACTTCACGGCGCGCCACTGGTTCTGGAACTCCGGATCGGTCGCGTAGGGCACGAGGCGCGAGAGCTGTTCGAGATCGGTCTCCCAGCCCGCGCCGATGCGCGAGGTGATGAGCTTCGCGAGCGCCGGGTTGCACTTCAGGAGCCAGCGGCGCGGCGTCACGCCGTTCGTCTCGTTGATGAACTTGGTCGGCTCGTACTCGTAGAAATCCTTGAACAGGTTCTCGCGCAGGAGCCGGGAGTGGAGCTCCGACACGCCGTTCACGCGCGAGCTACCGACGATCGCGAGGTTTGCCATGCTGATGCGCTTCTCGCCGCCCTCCTCCACGATGGACATGCGGCGGATGCGCTCGTCGTCGCCCGGGAAGCGCTTCTTCACCTCTTGGAGGTGCTGATGGTTGATCTCGTAGATCAGCTGGAGGTGGCGCGGCAGCACGCGTTCCATCAGCCACACCGGCCAGCGCTCGAGCGCCTCGGGCATGATGGTGTGGTTGGTGTACGCCAGGCACCGCTTCACGAGCGACCAGGCGTGGTCCTGCGGCATCCCGTGCTGGTCGATGAGCAGGCGCAAGAGCTCCGCCACCGCGAGGGCCGGGTGCGTGTCGTTCATCTGGAAGATTGCCTGCTCGTGCAGGTTGTAGAGGTCCGGGTGATAGCGCAGGTGGCGCGCGATCACGTCCTGCAGCGTCGCCGAGACCAGGAAGTACTCCTGGCGCAGCCGGAGCTCCTTGCCTGCCGGGGTCGAGTCGTTCGGGTAGAGCACGCGCGTGATGCTCTCGCTCGCGCTCTTTTCCTCGACGGCCTGGATGTAGTCGCCGCGGTTGAACGACGAGAACTCGAAGTCACGCGTGGCCTTGGCCGACCAGAGGCGCAGCGTGTTGACGACGCTGTTCTTGTAGCCCGGCACCGGCACGTCGTACGGGAGCGCCAGAACGTCGTAGGTGTCGACCCACTCGTGCACGAGCCGCCCCGAGCTCCCCGTGTACTGGATCACGCGCCCGCCGAAGCGGATCTTGTACGTGCGCTCGGGGCGCGCAATCTCCCAGGGGTTACCGTACTGGAGCCAGACGTCGGGCGCCTCCTGCTGCATGCCGCCCACGATCTCCTGCCGGAAGATGCCGTAGTCGTAGCGCAAGCCGTAGCCCATCCCGGAGATCCCGAGCGTCGCCATGGAATCGAGGAAGCAGGCGGCGAGGCGCCCGAGGCCGCCGTTACCGAGGCCGGCGTCCGGCTCCTGCTCGATGACCTCGTTGACGTCGATGCCCATGGAGCCGAGCGCCTGGCGCGTGTCGTCGAGCACGCCGAGGTTGATGAGCCCGTCCTCGAGCAGGCGACCGAGCAGGTACTCCATCGACAGGTAGTACACGACCTTCGGCTGCTGGCGCTCGCGGCGGTGCCACGTGCGAGTCCAGCGATCGAACATGCGATCGCGAGCGGTGCGCGCGAGGCTCATCAGGTGGTCGAGCCGTGTGGCCGCTCCCGGATGCTTGCCCTGCGTGTGCTGCACGTGGTTGACGAAGCTCTCCTTGATCGCCTCCGCGTTCATGGGGAGTTCGTCGACGGGGATGTTGTATTTGGCGGAGCTCGACACGGTGTTGACTAAGTACCAACGGCGGGAGCGGTTTTCAATCGTTGGGATTTTCTCCCGCTCCGCGCGCAAAGCCTGCGAAAACGCCTCGTTGTGACACCCCGTGGACGCCGCGCATTGCCAACCACCGACACAGAGCCGAAACTCACCCAACTTCGGCCCTGAAGCGAACGTTCACGGACCACCACCGAACTTTTCGTCCCAAAAGCGAGCGAAATGCACACACCCAAGCTTGCGAACCTTCGCCTCGGGCGGGTGTCCGGGGTCGCGCTCAAGACCCTCGCAGCGACCATGCGCGCGCCGGTCTTGCGTGACGCCGTGGCCTACACCGTGCGGCGTGAGCTCGGCATCGACCGGGCTCTCGCGCTGCCGTCGAGCGCGCGCGGGCCGCTGCTCGGAAGCCATGCGCCGCTCCGGGCGCGACACCGGCACGATCGCCCTTCCGAGCGCCTCGGGCCGCCGAGCGTCCCCACGTCGTGGCCGCGGACGAGCGGGGCGTTCACACGGGCTTTCTCCGAGGGCCGGACCACCCCCGACGCCGTGTCTCGAAGAGCGCTGACAGAGGCGCGCGCGCTCGCGCTCGAAACGTCCCAGGGGCCGTTCTCCGACTACCTCGACGAACGCGCGAAGAGCGCCTCGGCGGCGTCGCGGGAACGCTTGCTGAGCCACGCGCCGCGCCTGCTCGAGGGAGTCCCCCTGGCGATCAAGGAAGAGCTCGACGTAGCAGGCGTCCCTACACGCCTCGGCACCGGTTTCATGCCGTACTTCCCCGCGGCGAAGGACTCGCTCGCCGTGGAGCGCCTGGTCGCGGCCGGCGCGGTCCCCGTCGGTCAGACGCCCATGACCGAATACGGAATGTCACCCTTAGGGGTTAACGTCCATCGCCGCATGCCGCGTAACGCGCACGACGCGACCCGGCTGGCTGGCGGCAGCTCGACGGGCTCGGCGGTGGCGGTCGCGCTCGGGCTCGTGCCCATCGCGATCGGCACGGACGGTGGAGGCTCCATCCGTATCCCGGCCGCGTACAACGGCGTCTTCGGCTTGAAGCCGACCTACGGGCGCGTGCCGCTCGTCGGTCACGGGTCTCCGGCGACCACGTCCGTCGTACACATCGGCGCCCTCTCCGCGTCGAGCACCGATCTCGCGCTCGCGCTGGGCTCGATGTCGGGCGCGGCCGCGGACGATCCGCTCTCCGAGCTCCAGCCCGCCCTCGCGGAGCTCGAGCTGTTCGAAGCGCTCGGCCGGGGCGTGCGTGGACTAAAAATCGGCGTACCCGAGTCGGAGTGGCGCGCGGCCGAGCCAGGGGTGGAGCGGCTCGGCCGGGCGGCGCTCGCCACGCTCGAGCGCGCCGGCGCGACGCTCGTCCCGCTCTCGCTCGAGCTCGCGGAGCACGCTTCGGCGATCGGCTACTTGACGATAGCGCTCGAGGTGCACGCCGCCCTCCGTCACGTGCGGCGCGAGCACTTCGCCGATCTCGGCTACGATCTCCAGGTCGTGCTCGGCGGCCTCGATGCGTTCCGCTCCGACGACTACCTGGACGCTCAACGGCTGCGCTCGGCGCTGCGGTCCGAGCTCCGAGACGCGCTGCTCGAGGTGGACGTGATCGCGCTGCCTTCCACCGCGAACACCGCGCCGCCGGTGACGGACGCCGAGGCTCGGGTGGGCATCATCGATCCGGCCGCACTCTCCGCCGCCTGCCGCTACGCCTTCTTGGCGAATTTGACGGGGTTGCCCGCCGCCTCGGTTCCGGTCGGTCTCGCCGAAGACGGGCTGCCGGTAGGGCTACAGCTCGTCGGAGATGCCTGGGACGAGGCGTGCGTGCTGCAAGTCGCGGCGCAGCTCGAACGCGACGGCGCCGCGAGAGTCGTGAGGCCTGCGCGCGCCGTCGATTTGCTCGATGGAGCGTGAGGCCGTCAGGAGGGCGCCCGCGCGGCCGCGCTACGCTCGGCGAGCTGGAGCTTGTTCCTGGCCGCCTGGAGCTGTTGCTTGAGCACGTCCGCGTCGCGCCCGATGTCGACCCAGTCGGCCTCGCGAGCCGCGGCGGCGAGCGCCGCGGCCTCTTCGATCACCTGATCGAGTCGCACGGAGACCTCCTTCACCGAGCTCAAGACTTCCTGCGCGTTCGCAGGATCGCCGGCGTCGGCGCTGAGCGCCGCCATCGGCTCGTTGATGTCGCGCGCGCGCTCACCGAGCGCGTTCACCCGCTCGAGCAGCTGGCTGCGCGCCTCGTGGCGCAGCCGAATGCGTTCCGCGCTCTCGAGCGCCTGCTTCATCGCGCGCTCTTGACGCTCCTGCGAGCGCTGCATCGCTTCGGAGAACTCCCGCAGGTGCGCGCCGAGCCGCTGCTCGTAGCCGGCGACCTCTTCGAGCAGCTGGCGCGCCCGACCGAGCGACTTTTCGGAGTTCACGCCGAGGCGGCCGAGCTCCGCCACGAGCTCCTCGAAGCGCTTGATCTCGCCCTCGAGCGCGCCCGCGGCGCTCGTGAGCGGCCCTCCCGCCTTCTTGTCCGTGTTCGACATCCTTTGCTCACCTCGGCTCGGCCGAAAGGGCTATTCTCAGCTCTTCCTTCAATTCGGCGATGGTAGCGACGAGCGCGTCGACGTCCACCGGCTTCGGCACGTAGCGCTGGAACCCCGCCGTGAGCGCCTGCTCGAGCGCCGCGCGCTGCGCGTGGGCCGTCACCGCTACCGCGGGCGTCAGCCCGCCACGCTCCGCCGGGAGCTCACGCACGTGGCGGATGAGATCGTAACCGTCCGCGTCGGGCATGGCGATGTCGCTCACCAGCACGTCCGGGTTGAAGCGCTCGAACTCGCGCACCGCCTCGACGACGGAGCTCGCGGAGGCCACTTCGGCGCCGCGCACCGCCATCGCCTGGACGAGCAGCTCACGGCTGTCTTCCTCGTCTTCCACCACGAGCACCTTGAGCCCGCCCAAGCTGAGCGCGACCGTGCCTGGGTGCGCGTGGCCCGGCGCGGAAGGCGGATCGGACGGACGGAGCACGCTGCTCTCGAGCGGCAGCTCGACCGTGAAGTTTGCGCCGTGACCGAGCCCGTCGCTCTCCGCGCTGATCGACCCCCCGTGAGCGTGGACGATCTGCCGCACGATCGAGAGGCCGAGGCCGAGGCCGCCGTGGCGGCGCGTGGTGGACCCGTTCGCCTGGCGAAAGGGATCGAACACGTACGGCACGAACTCGGGCTCGATCCCCTGCCCCGAGTCGCTGACCGAGAGCTTGGCGAGCTCGCGAGTCGAGACGCCCTGCACCCGGACGCGGCCGCCGGCCCCCGTGAATTTCACGGCGTTCGAGAGCAGGTTCCACGCCACCTGTTGCAGGCGTTCGGCGTCGCCGTAGACCGGGCGATCGAACGAAAGGTCGACCTCGATCTTCACGCCCTTGGCTTCGGCGGCTGGCCGCACTGCCTCGAGCGCTTCCTGCACGACACGCGTGAGGTCGACGCTCCCGAGCAACAAGCGCATCTTGCCGCGGGCGATGCGCGAGAAGTCGAGCACGTCCTCCACGATGCGCGCTTGCGCGCGCGCGTTGCGCTCGATGATGCCGAGCGCGCGCTCGACCTCGCCGCTCGTCTTGGTGCGGATCATCGCGGCCCAGCCGAGGATCGCGTTGAGCGGCGTGCGGAGCTCGTGCGAGACCGTCGCCAAGAACTCGTCCTTCGCGGTGCTCGCGAACTCGGCCGCGCGCCGCGCGGCGCGTTCGCGCTCGAGGAGCTCCGCGCGAGCGGCCTGCGTGGCCTCGATCTCCTGCCGCGCTCGGACCTCCTGCGTGACGTCGGCGGCGAAGATCAGGACGCGATCGAGCGTACCGCTGGCGTTCCGGAGCGGCTGGACGGTGATGCGCGCGTAGCGCACACCCTGCCCCGTGTCCGGCAAACGAAGCTCCGGCACCTGCACGATGCTGCCCTGCGATCGCACCTTCTCGACGGCATCGAAGACCGCGAAGCCGAGGTCCGCTGGTTCGAACTTCGCCCCCACGAGCTCGCGGCCCTCGAAGAGCGAGGCGTACGGCGGATTGACGAACTCGTACTCGAACTCCGGCACGCACACGATGGCGATCCACGCCGGCGCCTCCGACAGCACCTCGTTCAAGCGTGATTGTTCGAGGTGCCGCCCGACCGCGAGCGCGGCGCGCTCCGCGGCGGCGTCGAACACGCGCTTCTCCGCGGCCGAAAACGTGGTCTCGCGCCTCGAGCCGATGTAAGCGACGCCCAGGAGCTCTCCGCCATGCTGCAGAGGCACGCCGTAGAGGCCCACGGCGCTCTCGCCGGTTTCGTCGCTGGGCGCGAGCCTGGGACCGACCGTCCCCGAGACCTCGAGCGGCTTGCGCTGCGCGGCGATCGTGCCCGCGAACCCCTGGCCTATCCGCACGCGGTAGCCGCCGCTCGATGGCTCGGCGAGGCCGACCGACGCCTCCACGCGCAAGAAGTCACCGTCGCGGAGCAGGATGGTCGCGGAGTCGGCGTGATCGGCGGCGTCGGTGAAAGCCTGCAGGAGCTCGGCGAGGAGCGCGTGGAGATCCGTCGTCTCGAGCGCGGCCGTGGCGATGCGCTCCATGGCGACGAGGCGCCGCAGCGCCTCGTGCCCCGGCAGGGG
>JAEZYO010000463.1 GCA_023419055.1 Pseudomonadota bacterium
CGAGCATGGCGCGCACCTCGTGCTCGATCACTGACTGCTGGTCGTGCCGCATGACTAGCTCCTCAGGGGTAGGCGTACGGGTCGGACGCACGAACGGGGATCATCCTCGGCTGCTCGCGCACGCGCGAGGACGTCTGCTCGTAGCCCGAGGGCCGGAAGTAGAGCGTCAGGCGCGCGCCCGTCGACGGGGTCACGCGGGCCGACAGCACGGTCATGTCGCCAGCCGAGCGCTTGCCCTCCGGCGTCATCGCCGACAACCACTGCTGCAGCGAGCGCTGCGCCTCGGGGCGCTGCGACATGTGAAGCTGGATGAGCGAGTGCATCTCGCGCGGCGGATCGGGGATCTGCGGGAGGAGGATCTCGAACTTCATCTCGATGCCCTTCCCCGTGTCGCGCAGCGCGATCACCACCGACCCCGCGGGCAGCACGAAGCGGCCGCCGAGGATCAGCCCTACCGCGGTGAGCAGGCTCGGGAGCTGGTGCCCGACGCCGAGCTGGTTCATGAGCGGCTCGAGGTCGAGCAGCCGCAGATCGCCGGCGTGGTAGAAGTAGACCCGCTGGTTACCCTGCGAGCGGTTGCACGAGATCGAGGTGAAGATGGGCACCAGACGCGGCAGGCAGCTCTGAGCCACGCGGCAGACGTGACGCAGGGTCGGCGGCAGGTCATCGAGCCCGCCCGGCCCGAGCTCGTAGTAGACCTTGGTCTCGCCGACCCCGCCGGCGTCGAACTGGGCGCCGAACCAGGCGCCGAATTTGGCGCCGCCGTGCAGACGGCTGCCCCGGAACGCCTCGCTGCGCTCGTCGAACCAGCGCAGCGCCGCGTCACCGTACTGGCCGGAGACCAGGCGGCGCGCCTCGCGGCTGACCTCGTGCACGCGCGTATGCGGCGTGACGAGCGGACCGAGCGGCTCCATGTCGATGCGCAGCGCGTCGCGCGAGGTCTCGGAGAACGAGGTCTCGAGCGGCAGGTGCCCGGGCAGGAGCGAGTTGTTGCCGTAGCGCGGGTCACCGATGGGGAGGTCGAACGTGCGATCGAGGAGCCCACCGATGTGCTGCACGGGATCCTGGGTCCCGAGGCGTTGTGCGGCGATGCGCAGGCGTTGCTTGGCGACTTCAGCGGCGCGGATCATGGGTCCCCCTTCACGCTTGCCCCGTAGTGGGAAGGTTCACGCGGGCGAGGGCGTCGCGAATGGCGTCGCTGCTGGCGCCGTTCGGCAACGAGAAGCTCGGGATGGTCGGCTGCGCGGTGAGCGCGACCGGCTCGGAGAACTTCTCGGTCTGCTGATCGGGCGTGCCCGTGACCGACAGCCAGCGCTCGACGTTGGAGCGAAGGACATCGTCGACGTTGAGGTTCCTGAACGAGCCGACCAGCGCCGGCCCGGAGGTGGCGAGCCACTGGATGATCGCCGCGCCCGCTTGCGCCATGGTGCGGTGGCGGACGCCGTTGGGCGCGCCGCCCAGGTACATGTTGCTGACCCGCTCGCACAGCTGCCACACGTCGCGCACGCCGTACGACGACAGGACGTCCGGGTGCGAGAGCGTGTCCTTCACGCTCTTGATCAGCCCCTGCAGCTCGATGGCGGCGAAGTGGGCGAGGCCGTAGCCGTGGTACGAGAGGTTGACCGCGAGATCGCGCGCCGTCTTGAAGATCTGCTCCTGCGACACGCGCTTCATCTCGGTCGAGTCGAGCTCGCGCCCGTAGATGCTCACCGCCGACAGGAAGCGGAACCACAGGTCGTTGAACTCGCGGTTCGGCATCTCCTCGTCGACCGAGCCCTGCGCGACGCCGAACGAGCGGGCGTAGAGGCCGCGGCGGTCGAACTCGTTGATGCGGAGCGGCGCCTCGCGGTGGTAGCGGTAGAGCGGATCGCCCGCGCTGGAGCGCTTGATCGGCAGCGCGCCGGTCATGAACTGCTCGACGACCTTGTCCATCACCGCGAACAGCTTCATCTCCTCGAGCATGGCGGAGAAGTAGATCGCCGAGAGCGCCCTGACGTTGTCGACGAGGATGTCCGCCTCGGTGCCTGCCTCGAGGTCGGGAAGATCGATGTCGATCGTCGAGGCGCGGCCCTCGAGGGCGCCCGACAGCGAGACCGATAGCGCGCGCGCGAACCGAGAGTTGAACTGCGCGTCCTTCGGATCCACCCTCTCGGCCACGAGCGCGCGCCCGATCTCGGCGATCTGGCGCGCGTAGAACTTGTACTCGGTGCCGGCCACCTTCGAGCTGCTCCGCAGGCTCTCGTAGACCTTCTGGAACAGCTGCGGGTACGTGTTGTACTCGCCGAGCGCGCGGGTGAGCGCGGTCTTGAACGCAGCCGCCACGTAGATCGGAGGGCTCACGTCCTCCCGCTTCTCGTCTCCGGAAGCGGGGCTCAGCATCTCCCGCGACTTACCGCACAACGCGTCGAGCTGTGAGTCGGCGATGAGCAGGCCGCAGACGGTGAGGAAGCGAGCCTTGTTCGTGTCGACGATGTTGGGCGCGTCCACCTCCACCGTCGCCGGGAGTGGCGCTGGAGGCGGGGCAGCAGCGGCCGCCGCCGTGGGGGCCGCCGCGGCGGGGACGTCCTTCTTGATGCTGTCGAGCAGGAAGAGCCCGGGCCGTCCCTTGGGGTTGAACGGGTCACCGGGATCCGCGTTCGTCACCGGGAGATCGAAGTTGGCGAAGTCCTTGAGGAACCAGCGCACCGCGACGAGGAAGTAGAACTTGGTCTCGTTCTCGCGCTTGGCGGTCTCGTGATCGCGTAGCTTCTGGTGGAAGTACGCGTCGCCGTCGAGCGGTGGTGCAGGGATCTCCTTGTAGTTCGTTACGTCGAGAATGATTTCGCAGCTCGCCATGGGTTTCTCCTAGATGGGTTGGGGACGGTCGGCTCCGCGACCGAGGTCGGACGTTTCTCCAACCTCATCGTCGAACACGTGAGACCAGCTCTCGGCGGCTCGGAGCGCCGCCGGGATATCGAGGACACCGACGCCGCACCCTTCGGTATCGGCACCGGAAGCGAACGGAGTCGCGCTCCGCATCAGGATGTCGCGCATCGCGAAGGGCGACAGCGGCGCGAGCCGGCGCGCCGAGTGCGCCAGCAGGAGGGCCGCCGCGCCGGTCACGAACGGCGCGGCGAACGACGTGCCGTTCTGCGCCACCTGCCCGTCGAGCCCGGCGGTGCGGATCTCCATGCCGGGCGCGGACAGCGCGACGTGGTCGCCGCGCGTGGTGAACCGGGCAGGCTTCCCGTCGACACCGATCGCGCCGACCGCGATCACGCCGGGCAGGCACGCCGGCAGGTAGCGCAGCCTGTCGCCGCTATTGCCGGAAGCCGCGACGAGGACGCAGCCCTTGGCGAGCGCGTACTCGATGACCTCGACGTGCGGCATCGGGTCGCCGTCGCGCAAGGCGCTCTCCGGCGTGCCGAACGAGAGGTTGAGGACGCGCGCGCCCAGGTCGACCGCTAGCTTTACCGCGAGATCGATGTCGGTGAGCGTGCCGAGCGCGGTCGGCCCGATGCGATCGACGATCTTGGCGGCGGCGAGCGCGCGCATCGGCAAGACCGGCGAGAGCCCGGCGACGCCGGGGCGCAAGCTGATGCCGCGCGCGGCGATGATGCCGGCGCAGCCCGTCCCGTGGCCCTGCTCGTCGATCGGCGAGCGATCGCGGCGCTTGTGATCGCCGATGAGCTTGATGCCGCGCGACACGTCCTCCTCGGGCAGATCGACCAGATCGGCGCCGGCGCGACAGCGGCCGAGCAGCTCGACGTGATCGAGCGAGACGCCGCTGTCGATGATCGCCACGATGACCGTCGGGTCGCCCGGCTCGCGCTCGAGCGCGGCCCGCACGTGGCAGAGCTCGTGGCCCCAGTCGGCGAGCGCGGGCTCCGACATCGCCGTGGCCGCCGCGCCGTAGTCGAACGGGCAGTCCGACAGGTAGACCGGCGACACGCTCTCGACCGCGTCGAGATCGGCCAGCGCGCTGACCAGCTCGACCACCGAGGTGTCGGGATCGACGTCGACGCGAAAGGTGCGGGACAGGCCGAGCTCGGTCTCGAGCGCGCTGTAGCCCACGTGGCGCCGGCCGGGGTTGTTCACGTTGCTTTCGGCGTGGAAGGTGCGGGTCACGCGCGTCGCGTGGCTGCGCCGGGCCAGCACCTGGTCGATGCGATCGACGTCGAGGCGCATCGCCGCCGTCTGCGCGCCCACGCTGACGTCGCCGGTGTGCGGGATGTGCTCGCGCTCCTCGCGCAGCCGCACCACCACGCGCCCGCGGCAGGCGCGGCGGGTCTCCTCGGGGCGCCACGGCAGGCGCGGCGCGACCTGAATCTCCTGCGTCGCCGTCACGGCGCCGCCTCCTTGCCGCCGGCGCCGTTGCCACCGGGCATGCGGAAGAAGCTCGTGGCGCGCTCTCCCGCCGTCATCACCTCGATCTGCCCCGAGGTGTGGTGCTCCATCGGCCGCACCAGGAGGACGTTGGGCTTGGCGTCGACGATCTCGACGGGCTCGCCGGCGAGCCGCACCTCGGTGTTGATCCCGTCGGTGAGGTTGGCGCCCTGGATGCGCAGCAAGGTCTCGTCACCCTTCTTGACGAGCTCGTGGCTCTGCACGGTCGGGCGCGACGACGCGCGCAGCATCGCCTCGAGCTTGCCGACCGGAATGTTGACGGCGTCCCCCACCGAGTCGAGGCGCTCCCGCGGCGCGAGCCTCTTGAGCTGACCGACGTTGCGTACGCCCAGGCGCCGCAGCCGCATCCGCTCCTCGTCGGACAGTTCGGCCCCGCCGATCTGATCGATCGGGCGGGCGTCGGCCTCGTCGAGCGCCGAGTAGGTGTTCTCCTCGATCATCGGCCGCGTGATCGTGGTGAAGTCGAGGTTGACCGTGCTCGCGCCGGCCTCGTTCGGTCCGGCAGAGCGCCACAGCACCTGACCCTGCTGGTCGATCTCGACGAAGACCTGGAGCGCTATTTTGAACTCCTTGAGCGCCCAGGTGAGCGGCCTGCCCGTTCGCGCTTTGATGGCGAGGGCATCTTGCGCGCGGTCGAGCTGCTCGCCGATCGCGGCGAGGAAGTCGTCGACCGGGATGGCGCGCGCGCTGCCGCCCTTGGGCGTCATTCCGCGCTCCGGGTGGTGAAGGCGACCGTGAGCAGGTGGTGCGGCAGATCGAAGCCGGTGGCGTAGCGACCGCGCGGCGCGCTCGCCTCGAGCCCGCGGCTCGCGCCGAAGCGAACCTCGACCGGCAGGGTCATCGCGACCTCTTCGATCTCGACGCGTACGCCGTCGCCCGCGCCGCCGCTGTCCTGGGGCACGGTGTCGAGCAGCGCCACGACCAGCTCGTCGAGCGCGATCATGCGCCTCCTTCCCGAGGCGGCGGTGGCGCTCCCGGCGGGCCCGCTGGCGCGGCGGCGGGCGCGTTCGCGACGTCGCCCTTCCACTTCGCGTGGCGGTTGAGGAGCTGGATGGCCTGCGAGTCCGCGAAGCGCTCGAGCGGGAACGTCTCGGTGCGGAATGCGACGCGCACCTCACCCGTCAGGTTGGCCTTGAGCGACGCCTCGGCCTGCGTGTTGGCCTTGACGGTCGTCACCATGAGCGACGCGGCGGGCGCGGTGCTCCGCGCGGCAATCCCCTGCCCCAGCTGCGTCGTCGCGAGCTCGGCGTCGGTCTTCTCGCGCACGTTGGCGTGGAACTGGAGCTTGGCCCGGATGTCACCGTCGGAAACGACGATCCGGTTAATGCCCATCAGGACCATCGACGCGAGCGTCGACATGCGCTGCTCGGCGAGCTGCGTGCGCCCCGCGTCGAGGAGCGGCCCGGCGACGAGCTCGGGGGTGAGCTCCTCGCCCTCTAGCCCGTAGTCGGCGAGCCAGCTCGGACTCGTCCCCTCGGCGTCGTCGGCGACGGCGAGGGATGTCTCGGCGCCGCTGCCCGGCGGCGGCGCCACGTGGCGCAGCTCGCGGTGCCTCGACAGATGGGCGCGCACCTGGTCGTTCGAAACGTTGTCGCGCGCGAAGTCGTCGACCGAGCGGGACAGGTTGCCGACCAGGTCGGCATACTCGCGCAGCTGCTGCGCGGTGGCGTCGACGATCGCCTGGAAGGTGCCCTGGATGAGGCTCGCGACGAAGCCGGGAAAGTTGACCGCGTCGACGGCGTCGCCAGTGGCGGCGAACTGCTCGAACGCCGTCTTGCGCGCGGGGGCGGCTGGCTGCGGCGCCGCCGGTGCAGCCCCGGGACGGCTCGCAGCGGACGGCGACGGGCCGGGACCGCCGAGGTCTCGCTGCAGATCGGCGGGCGTCGCGTGCGCGATCGCATAAGGGTCGCCGTAGCGCGGGCCAACGGAGCGCAGCGTCGCGCCCCCGAGCGCGCGCTCGATGCGATCCAGATCGGCGCCCACGCGATCGCGCTCGGGGCCGGTCAGCCCGCGGAACGCGGCGCTGTCCCGCAGCCTGCGCGTCGCGCCCAGCGCGAGCTGGGTCTTCTCGTTCATGCCGCTCCTCGCGCCGGCTCGGGCGGCAACCGGACCAGCGCCGGGTCATCCAGGAGCGCCCGGAGCCGCTGCGCCGCCGCGCGCCACTCCGGGCTCGACGCAGCCTGGCGATCGGCCTCGGCGCACAGCGCGGAAAGCATCTCGGGCTCGCTGCGGATCGGCAGCGGCGAGTCACCGCGCCGGCGCAACGCCGCCGAAAGCGCCGCGTGCGTGAACGGACCGAACACGCCGTCGGCCGCCGGCAGCGTCGCGCCTTCGGGCGGCTGCGCCTGAAACGCGCGCAGATCCGCGTGACCGAGGTGCGCGAGAGCGCGCGCGAGGTCGCCCCGGCTCTGGACCGGGCCGGCGATCCGCACCACCCAGCGCACCGCCGCGCCGCCGCCCATCTGGATCGCGCGGTCGACGA
>JAEZYO010000101.1 GCA_023419055.1 Pseudomonadota bacterium
CGCTGCTGAGGGCGGCAGCTCCGGCGGCGGCGCCGGCTCGGGCGCAGGCGCTTGTGCCAACGCACTCGGCGCGCGGAGCAAGGAGGCGAGCACGGCGACGCGTGCGAGACGAGAGGGGGTGATCGAGGCCGGAAGTTTGCGATGCATGAAAGGTCGCTCTGGTGGTGCGGGGAATGTTCCGCGCCGTAAGCAACCAAATTCGCGCCCTCTTGTCCAGCAAACAAGACCTGCATCTCTTAAAACGGAACTATCGCGCCGCCAGATCGAGCCCAAACACGCTTCGATCAAGGAGCAAGAGCGCCACCCCCGGCAGAGTATTGCACTTCAGAAGACACTTCAGCTATTGGGGTGAAGCGCCGCGTTACGCCCTCGATTGGACGGTGTTGAACCAGGTCTCGAAGGTCGTGGGCCCCAAGCGTGGATTCGGGCCGGGGATGAGCGTCCGTTCGTCCAGCACGGCGCCGAAATACCGCGCGCCAGCATCGCTCACCACCTGACGCGAGTCTCCCTTCTCGACGAGGAACCGTCGCGCCAGCTCAGCCAGACCGAACTGTTCCGGGCCCGCCACCTCGACGACGGCGTTCAGCGGCTTGCTCGTTACCACGTCGGCCAGGATGTCGACCACGTCGTCCGAGGCGATCGGCTGAATCGGAGCCGGCGACAGTCGAACCACGTGCCCGCCGTTCCCCGATTTGACGATGCCGCCCAGAAACTCGAAGAACTGCGTGGAGTGCACGATGGTGTACGGGATCCCCGAGGCCTCGATGAGCGCTTCTTGAGCCTGCTTCGCGCGGAAGTAGCCGCTCTCCCCCAGCCGTTCCGTCCCGACGACGGAGAGGGCGACATGATGGCCGACCCCGGCCTTCTTTTCGGCGAGGGCGATGTTCCGCGCGGACCTCTCGAAGAACTCCAGCGCCGCCTCGCCATCGAGGGACGGCGAGTTGGTAACGTCCACGACCACGAGCGCGCCCGCGACCGCTCGCTCCAGTCCTTCACCCGTCAGAGTGTTGACCCCTGAATCGAGTGAGGCGGACACGACTTCGTGACCCCGCCGGCGGAGCAATTCGACCAATTTCGAACCGATCAGCCCACTACCACCCAACACTGTCATTTTCATGGCGTCCCCCCGAGTGCCCCTCTCCCTGCTCACGAAACGGCGAGCGCAGCGCGCAGAACGGTGTCCGCGACCTCTCCGGGACGCGAGACCCCGACGGCGTGCGACGCCCCGTCCACCACCGTGATCCCGCGTGCTCCGGCGCGCTCGGCCATGAAGCGCTGCAAGGCCGCCGGGATGTTGCGGTCGAGCTCGGCCACGACGAACCACGACGGGATCGAGCTCCAGGCAGGCGAGCCGACCAGAGCCTCCTTCAGCGCGACGTCCCGGACGGGACGTTGCGTCGCAGCCATGAGGACCGCCCTCTCCTCGTCGACGTCGGCCGCAAACTGAGCGCTGAACTTGCTCGGCTCGATGTACAGGTCGCTGCTGCCGTCACCGAGCGGTACGGGCCAGAGGCTCTCGCCCAGAGTGCTCCCGGGGAAGCGTAGCGAAAGCTCGATGGCGTCCTCCCCCTCCGCCGGCGCGAAGCCCGCAGCGTAGACCAGCGCCCTGACGTTCGGCTGCTCGCGAGCCGCGCGGGTGATGACCGCCCCTCCGTAGGAATGGCCGACGAGCACCACCGGCCGCTTGAGGGCTCTGAGGATGCCCGCCACGTACTCCGCGTCGGCGGAGAGACTACGCAAGGGGTTGGCCGCCGCTAGCGCGGTGTAGCCCTGCGCGCGGAGACGACGGATCACGCCTTCCCAGCTCGATGACTCGGCGAACGCGCCGTGAACGAGGACGATGGTCGGCTTCGCCTGGTTGTCCAAATCGGTCATGGCCCTGGCGTTCGCAAGAGTCGTTCCAGGCGTGGCCGATGAGCGATCCTCCCGCGATCTTCATCCCTGAGGTTTATTCGCTATCGCGCGCGTTGCACGACCAGGTAGACCGGCTGGTGCCATCTGGATCGTGGTCCTCATCCGCCCCACGCAGATTCGACACGACCGGCCCCGCCGAGGGCGACGAGGTCCCCACCGCTCTCGGGTGGAGACCTCGTCGGCGCCGCGGCGGGCGCGTCCGCCGTGGCGGGCGGCGCCTCAGCGCGCGAATCCGGCGCGGATGTAGTCGTTCAGCGCGTCTGCGGTGAAGCGCGGGTCGTAGTTCAGCCGGTTCTTGACGCGAGCCGCCGAGATGAAACCAGCAATGCTCGACGGGAGACCGAGCGACTCGGCGTAGGTTTCGATGCTGCGCGTGGGGTCGGTGAAGGACGGCATCGAGATGGCTTGGGCGCTCGACTCTCCGCTCGAGCTCTTCCACGTCGTGAGCGACGCGGCGCTACCGCCGATACGGAACCAAGAACCCGAGCTCGCCGAGGCATAGTACTGGTTGCTCGAGTACGTGTAGCCCGCGAACGTGCCGCTGTGCTCGATGAGCGCAGCGCCCTGATCGGGGTCCACGAAGGTGTTGTTGCTGATGGCGATCGACTGGTGGCCGTCCTTCCTGTTCGAAGCGAGGCTTCGCCCCTGGATGCGATAGAACAGGTTCTGGGTGACGCTGACCGACTTCTCGCTGTTGCCACCCAAGTTGATCGCGTACGAGTTCGAGACGCCCGATTTACGCTGGTTCAGGAAGTAATTGCCCTGAATGGAGAGCCCGTCGTTGTCCTTCACCTCGATCGCCCAGGCGAGCGTGCGACCGGTGGGCTGGCTGCGCCCGACGTCGCTCATCACGTTGTTCTTGATGGTGGAGGACGCGAAGCGGCCGGCGGCGTCGGTGTTCCCACCGATCGAGACCCCGATCTCTCCTTCGACGAAGTAGTTGTTCTCGATCAGCGTACCCTTCATGTCGCCGGTCGTGTCCGAGCGGAGCTTGATGTGCATGCTGGACGCGCGCGAGAAGATGTTTTCCCGAACGACGAGGTCGTTACCGTTCAGGTAGAGGTTGTGGTTATACATCGTGGCGCACGCGCCCTGAACGTCTTCGTTCCAGCCGTTGTGATCGAAGAGGTTACCCTCGATGGTCAGGCGCTCCACGTGACTCGAGTACATGCCGGAAGGCCCGACGTTCGGGCAGGACCCCGCGTCGTACGCCCGCTCGACCACGTTACGACGGAACTCCACGTCTCGATAGAGGCCGGATCCGTAGCTCTGGACGATGAGACCGCCGTACTCGAAGTGGCAACCTTCGATCAGGAGGTTCGAGCCGTTGCCGACGTAGCGAATTAGCCCGTCTCCCCTGCCGGTGAACGCCGGATCGGCGGGATCGCGCGTGTTCACGACCAAGTGCAAGCCGACGAGCGCCGTGAAGCTCCGGGCGGCCCCGTCGTGATTGATGAAATGGCCCGACAACTCGATACGCGGCAGCTTGGTGGAGTCGCCGTAGCTCGCGATCACGAGCGGGTGCGTCGCGTCCTTTCCCGACTTGAAACGCCCGAGCGTCTGACCGCGCCACGTGTCGCCCCGCCGCAGCAACATGAAATCATTCTGCCCCTCGCGTACGAGCGCGGCGCCACGAGTCAGCGTCTTCACCGCCTTGGCAGGGCTCGAGCCGTCGTTGGCGTCGTTACCCGCGGCGCTCACGTACACGACGCGGCTGTCCGCGCCGACGTTGAAGGTCGTAAATCCGTCCTCCTGGTCGCGCGGGAGGGCGGCCTCCGTCTGATCGCCAGGCCCGTAGCAGCCCAAGTCGGACTGCCAATCGACGTAGCCATCGCCGTCGTTATCGATACCGTCGCCGCACTCGCCCGGCCCCTGCGAACCGCTTCCACCGGACGAACCGCCGCCGCTCGAAGCGCTTCCGCTAGTGCCTCCGTTCGCAACGCCGCCGTTGCTCGTCGAGCCGCCGTTGCTCGTCGAGCCGCCGTTGCTCGTCGAGCC
>JAEZYO010000267.1 GCA_023419055.1 Pseudomonadota bacterium
GTCCTCGACCGCACCGGCGTCATCATCGAGATCTTTCACCGGCACGCCAAGAGCCGAGAAGCTCGCCTCGAGGTGGAGATGGCGCGCCTCGCATACTCGGCCCCGCGCCTGCGCGAGGCGCCGGGCGGCAAGGAGCGCCAACACCTGCGCGGCTCCGGCGATTCGGCGCTCGAGCTCGATCGGCGTCGCGTTCGCGATCGCATCGCGGAGCTTCGAACTCAGCTCGCGGAGATTCAGCGCGAGCAGGGGGTTCGTCGCGAGCAGCGACGTGGCGCGCGCAGAGTCGCGCTGGTCGGCTACACGAACGCCGGCAAGAGCTCGCTGATGCGCGCCTTGACGGGGAGCTCGGTTTACGTCGAGGACAAGCTCTTCGCCACGCTGGACACGACGGTGCGCGCTCTCTCTCCGGAGACGAAGCCGCGCATTTTGGTGAGCGATACGGTCGGCTTCATCAAACGTCTGCCCCACGATCTGGTGGCGAGCTTCAAGAGCACGCTCGACGAAGCCGCGGAGGCTTCGCTCATCCTCCACGTGGTGGACGCTGCTGACCCGAACTGGGAGAGTCAGCTCGCCGTGACGCGCGAGGTGCTCGGCGAGATCGGCGCGGCGGACGTGCCGACGCGGCTCGTGATGAACAAGATCGACGCCCTGTCCGAAGCGGCGCTCACGGAGCTTCGCGAGCGAGAGCCAGAGGCGTGGTTCGTCTCCGCCCACCAGCCGGCCGAGGTCGCTCTGCTTCGTGAAGGCGTGGTCGCGTGGTTCGAGGCCAGCTACGCCGAGGCGGAGTTTTTCGTTCCGTACGACCGCCAGCGCGTGGTCTCGCTCATGCACGAGAACGCCCGGGTGCTCGAAGAAAAATACGGGGAGCAGGGCGTCGATATCCGCTTGCGGAGCGACCCAGAAACGCTCGGCCGGTTGCGCTCCGAGCTCGCCTGAGGCGGGCGCTCGAGCCCCTGACTTCAGTGGCGGCGGTCGGCGTTTTTTATGAAGCGCCGCCGCGCTGAAGAATCGCTCGGTCGCCCTTTGGCGGAGGGGTGCGCACCTCGGCTCACCACATTGAGGCAAGCGCGTCGAAAAGTGGGAAGTCCAAGACGAAACCCCAGGTACGTTGGAGGGTCAGAGGGTTGTCAATGATGCGTCACACGTCTTGGTTTGCATTCGCTTTGCCTGCCGTCCTGATGGTCGCCTGTTACTCGGCCAAGGACAAACACGACAATAACGAGAACACGGGCGGCACCTCTAACGACGGTGGCACGTTCGGCACGGGCGCCGTCGCCGGCAAGAGCAGCGGCGGCTCCGGCGGCGCTCCGGTGCGTCCGGAAATTCCTGATCCGCCAGACGACTCTTGCGGACGCTTCGCTCCGGAATTCGACGGGACCGACTGCGGGAGCTGTGACTACGTCACCTGCGAGTGTCCCTCCTTCGACAAGCAGTTCTACGCGTGTAACCTCGAGCTCGGCTGTCTCAGCGCGGTCGACTGCGAGGCCGCCTGCGACGACGACGACGCGTACTCGGCCATCCCGGACTGCTCCGCCGACTACGCGCCGTGTACCGAGGACGGCGACTGCGACTCGGGCTTCTGCGTGATTCAAGACGGAGACAGCGAAGGCGAGTGTGCGGACGGCGCCAACGGATCGCGCTGCCGCGAAGACGCGGACTGCGCCGACGAAGGCTTCTGTATCGCCTCGGACAGCGAGGGCAGGCGCACGTGCAGCACCGGCATCGAGGGTTACTACTGCAACGCGGACGACGACTGCTCGGTCGGGCAATGCGTCTTGCCGCTCACCTCGTTCATCGGCAACTGCTATCAAGGCGACCTCGGCGACAACTGCTACTCGAACGACGACTGCAGCGTCGGCGCTTGCGTCGGCGAGACCGAGTACAGCTACGGCCAGTGCTCCGAGGGCGCGGTCGGCCAGGCCTGTGAGGGCGACAGCGACTGTACGGCGGGCTCCTGCGTCAACGACATGTACATGGATCGCTGTACCGAGGGTCAGCTCGGCGAGCCCTGTGGCGCCGCCAGCGATTGCGCTTCCGGCTACTGCGCCTACGTGAGCGACTCGGAGGGCTACGGGCAGCGTTGCACCGAAGGTGACGTGGACGATCCCTGCGCCGACGACGGCGACTGCCAGAACGGCAACTGCGCGATCGTGAGCGGCTCCTACGGCACGTGCACCGGCGGCGAGAACGGTGACCCGTGCACGAACGACGGGCAGTGCGTGACGGGGATCTGCAACAACCAGACTTCGAGCAGCGGCACGTGCACCGACGGCGGCAACGGCGACTCGTGCTTCAACGACAACGACTGCACGTCGTCGAAGTGCGCCTACGGCAGCTCGAGCGGGTACGGTACCTGCACCGACGGCGAGGAGGCGAGCCCCTGCGCTTCGGACGGCGACTGCGTGAGCGGTAAGTGCGCGCAGGAGGGGCAGACCTACGTCGGAGCCTGCACCGACGGCGAGGACGGTAGCAGCTGCTACCAGGACAACGACTGCGGCGCGGGCCTGATGTGCGCGCAGCAGTACACGAACTCGGCCGGTCTCTGCACGGACGGCGAGATCGGTGACACCTGCTACGAGGACGGCGACTGCGCGAGCGACATTTGCTACGGCTCCTTCAACGGGGTCTGCAGCGAAGGCGCGGCCGGCGACGAGTGCCAGGACGACGCGGACTGCGTCTCGAACACCTGCCCGACGTTCCTCAACTACCCGTACCTCTGCTCGGGACGACAGGTGGGCGATCCTTGCGACACGAACGCCGACTGCGACTCGAACAACTGCGACACGAGCTCGACCTACCTCTGCCTCGCAGCACCCTGAGTCTGAACACGACCTGACCGGCGAGCGCGGCGCTGGGTGTCCAGGCGCCGCGCATCACGCCGGCGCCTGGGGCGATGCCGGGCGCGAGAAGGACGAGAGCGGTGCCGGCGCCGCGCAGCGTCCTGGCTCTCGCGCCTCCGCATCGCCTTTTGCGTCGCTTGCGCTCGCGCTGACCCGAGCGCCCGTGGTAGTTCTCCGCCCTCGACATGACGCGCGTCGGAATGATCGGCCTCGGCATCATGGGTCGCGGGATGGCCGCGAACCTGCTGGCGAAGGGCTTTCCGCTCTGCGTGTTCAACCGCACCGCGAGCAAGGCCGAGCCTTTCGTGGCGCGCGGGGCCGAGCGCGGAAGCTCACCGGCCGAGGTCGCGGAGCGCTCCGACGTCGTTCTTTCTTGCGTGAGCGACACGCCGGACGTCGAGGCCGTGCTCTTCGGCGAGGGCGGCGTATCGGAGCGCGTCGCCCGAGGTAAGCTCGTCGTCGACCTCAGCACCATCAGCCCGAAGAAGACTCGTGAGTTCGCCGATCGTTTCTCGTCGCTCGGGGTGGACTTCCTGGACGCACCGGTGAGCGGTGGAAGCGAAGGCGCCGAGCGCGGCACCTTGAGCATCATGGTGGGCGGGAGCGCCGAGGCTCTCGCGCGCGCACGCCCGGTACTCGAAGCCATCGGGAAGACGATCGTTCACGTCGGCCCGAGCGGCTCGGGTCAGCTCGTCAAGCTGGTGAATCAAATCCTCGTGGCCGGCAGCATGCTGAGCATGGCCGAGGCCATGTTGTTCGCGCAGGCGAGCGGCCTCGATCTCATGAAGACGCTCGAGGTCGTGACTGCCGGGGCCGCCAACAGCTGGACCCTTCAGAACCGGGGCCCGATGTTGGCCCGGCGCGATTTCCGGCCCGGCTTTACGGTCGATCTCCAGCAAAAGGACTTGAGGCTGGTGCTCGAGGCCGGGGACGAGCTCGGGGTACCGCTCCAAGGCACGTCCACGGCGTTTCACTACTACCGCGCCGTCCAGCAGCACGGCTCGGGCGGGGACGGCAACCATGCCCTCGTGAAGGCGCTCGAGTTGCTCTCGGGCATCACCTTGGGCCGCGAACAGTAAGGAAAGTTCTCATGTTGCTCGATGCCATCAAGGCCAAGATGTTCAGCGCGATGAAGGCCGGTAACACGGTAGAAAAGGAGATCCTGCGGGTCGCTGTCGGCGAGATCACGACCGAGCAGGCGCGGCCGGGTCGCAAGGGGAGCGACGACGAGGTCGAAGCCATCTTGCGTAAGCTCATCAAGTCGAATGAAGAATCTCTGGCGGCGGGGCTTGCTCCGGATCGCGAAGCCGTGCTGCGCCAGGAGATCGGGATCCTGTCCGGCTTCTTGCCGAAGAACCTGAGCGTCGACGAGATCGTCTCCGCGCTCTCACCGGTAGCAGACGCCATCCGCGCGGCGGGAAACGATGGGCAAGCGACCGGCGTCGCGATGAAGCACCTGAAGTCCACGGGCGCAGTCGTTTCCGGCAAGGACGTCTCCGAAGCCGTGAGGCGCGTGCGAAGCTGAGCTCGGCGATCGGATCGTTGTAGGTCACTCTCCGCGCTTGTAAGAGAGCGGACTTTCGCGCGCGAGCTGCGGCAAAGTTCTCCGCGTCGAGCTACGCTGTGGGGTCGGTTTCCCCGCTCCGGGCGGTCCGCCCCCGGTGCTCGAAAGGATGCGGTGACGGATGAGTGGTCGTGTGCGCTCGTTTGCCGGGCTCTCGTGGGTTTTCGCGTTGTCACTTTCGGGGTGCGCCCCGAGCGCGGCCGCGCCCGCGGCTGCGGCGAACGACGCTGAGAGCGCGTCTGGTCGCGGCGAGAGTGCGAGCAGCGAGCGCTGCATGATCCGCCTGAACACCGATCGCGACGTCACGGAGGTGCTGAGCGAGACGGATGGCTACGGGCTCTTGCTGCCCGGCACTCAGTGGGCACTCCGGTGTGAAGACGACGCGCCGCTGATCGGCAGCGCCGGGCTCTTGCGCCTGAGCGTCCGACAGGGCGAGCCGAGCGACCAGACCCTAGAAGGCAGGCTCAGGGCCATTCACCAGCGCTTCTCGAGCTCGCTCTCGGAGATGGGCCTGGCCGCGACGTCGCCCGAGTTTGCGAAGGTGGGCACGGAGGACAAGGACCTCGAAAAGCTGGTGATGACCTACGAAGTGCACGGCGGCGAGATCGACGAATCGCGGACGAAGAGCGTGCACGCCTGGTCGGCTATCCGCACCTTCGACGGGCGGGTGCTCGAGTACCACGTGAGCTGGACTGGTTCCGAGGGGGCGTGGCGTGACGGCATGCTGGTCGCGCTGCGCAAGATGCTACTTCCCTTCTTGCCCCTTTCGAACGGAGCCTGAGCGCCGCGCTCGGGAAAACACGCCGCGCTTAGGCTGCGTTTCGGGCTGCTTCGGCTGCCCCGGCAGGTCGGGCGATCCCGCAGTAGCCACCCGGCTGCTCTTCTGTCAGGGTTCGTCCACGATGGCTGAAAGTGAAACGGACGACGCGGAAGTCGAGCGGCTGGTCGAGCTCCTCGAAGAGATCGGTGAGAAACTCGACGCCGACCCGGAGGCCGCGATCGCGATGGCGGAGAAGGCGGACCCCGAGCTCACCGCTCACCCGGAGGTGCGCCTCGTGCGAGCGATCGCCATCGGCGTCGCGCGCGGTGACGAAGAAGCGCTGCCCGAGCTCGAGAAAATCGTCAAGGAGTACCCGGACTTCTCCGACGCGCACGCGGAGATCGCCGCAGCCTACGAGTCCAAGGGAGATCGAGCGCACATGATCGAGCACTTGCTCGAGGTGCGGCGCCTGGACTCCGAGCAGGACAAGCTCCTCGGCTTCGATCCATCCGAGTACGAGTCTTTGATCGTCGACACGGCCAAGCGCACTATCGGGGAGCTGCCCGCCCAGTTTCGTAAGCTCATCGAGAACGTGCCCATCCTGCTCGAGGATCGGCCGAGCATCGATCTGGTCCGCGAAGGCTTCGACCCTCGCGCCCTCGGCCTCTTCGACGGCAACAACCACGAGCACCACAGCGACGCCAAGGTCGTCGACGCGCCGACCCGGATCGTCCTTTACACGGCCAACCTCACCGCCTCGTGCGAGGACACCGACGAGCTCGCCGAGCAGGTCGAGATCACGGTGCTCCACGAGATCGGCCACTACTTCGGCCTCGAAGAACACGACATGGAGCGGCTCGGGCTCGACTAGCCGCGGCCCTCGGCCACGAGCTCCGGCCGTCGGGGGGCGCTCCCTGCCACGAGACCCCGGATCCCGCGAGATCCGGGGCCTCGAGGCCGTCGAGCTTTACGTTCGCCGGAGCCGGCCCAAAATCTAGCTCGTGATCGCAGCACCCTCACTCACCCGCATGGCCTACCGCGCGCACTCGGCCTGTGTCCGGCTGCCGCTCGTGGCTGCGCACATCGGGCTCCGCCCCTTCTCGCGCCGCGCCGAGACTCCGCAAGCGACCGACTTGGCAGCGCTCCGACGGCGGCACGAGGAGCTCCTCGACAGGGACTACCGCAACGCCGAGGCGGGATTTTACCCCAAGCGCCTT
>JAEZYO010000308.1 GCA_023419055.1 Pseudomonadota bacterium
GCACCTGCCGCCGAGAAACCCGCGCCGGACGAGAGGCCCGCCGCCGACCCGA
Organism: Pseudomonadota bacterium; assembly: GCA_023419055.1. Next base: position 53 of record JAEZYO010000308.1, read on the forward strand.
ACGCGCCGCGCGAGGTGAAATACATTCAGACCTCGGACGGATTGAAGGTGGAGGTCTCGGGGGTGCGCTTCTTCGTCAGCGCCGCGACGACCAAGCTCCCGAACGGGTTCGGGGTGCGCGTGAGCGTGAAGGCAGAGTCGATCGACAAGAAGACGCACCTCCTGCTCTCGACCGACAACGGTCCGCTGGCGATCGCCGGCAACGTGACGCGCAAGGGCAAGACCACGAGCTTCGGCGACGAGCGCAAGGGCGAGGCCGACCAGAGCGTCGAGCCCGGCGCGTCGCTCGAGTTCGCTCGCGAGTGGCCGGGGAAGGGGGCCGACAAGCCGCTCCCGCTCGGCAACGGTGACAGCGTGGAGCTCGACGTCGGGCTCTGGGGCGTCGGGGACGACGCGGATTCGCGCCGCCCGGTGCGTCAGTTCGCGCGCGTGAAGGCCCGGGTCGAGGGTTGGAAGGGGAAGGCGACCGTGGAGCCGCCTCCCAACGTCGGCAAGGGCAAGTAAGGCGGCGATCAGCTCTTCTTGCTCTGATTCGCGACGGCCGCGGCGGCCTTCTCGGCGGCGGCAGCGTCACCCAGGTAGTAGCGCGGCTTGATCGGCTCGAGCTTGTCGTCGAGCTCGTAGACGAGCGGGATGCCCGTCGGGATGTTGAGCTCGACGATGTCCTCGTCGCTCACGTGGTCGAGGTGCTTGACCAGCGCGCGCAGGCTGTTGCCGTGCGCGGTGATGAGCACGCGCTCGCCGCGGCGAATGGCCGGCGCGATCTCCGCCTCCCAGTAGGGCAAGAAGCGGTTCACCGTGTCCTTCAAACACTCGGTGCGCGGGATCTCGTTGGGACGGAGCCGCTTGTAGCGGGGGTCCTTGCCCGGGAAGAACTCGCTGTCCTCGTCGATGGGGGGCGGCGGGATGTCGTAGCTGCGGCGCCAGATCTTCACCTGCTCGTCGCCGTGCTTGGCCGCGGTCTCCGCCTTGTTCAGGCCGGAGAGCGCGCCGTACATGCGCTCGTTGACCCGCCAGCTGCGGTAGACGGGCACCCACATCTGGTCGAGCTCTTCGAGGACGATCCAGAGGGTCTTGATGGCGCGCTTCAACACCGACGTATACGCGACGTCGAACTGGAAGCCCTCGGCCGCGAGTAACTTGCCGGCCTCGGCGGCCTCCTGCTTGCCGAGCTCGCTGAGCGGAACGTCCACCCAACCGGTGAAGCGGTTCTCGAGGTTCCACTGACTCTGACCGTGACGAAGGAGGACGAGTTTGTGCATGGAAGTACCCGATGGGTGCGGTTCGATCGGCCGTACCCTAGCCCAGTTCGTGATGCCGCAAAACCGCCGGCGCCGCGCGCAGACCTGCGGAAAAAGAGCCGATTCAGCTCGAGAACGGGATGAAGACGCTGAGCCCACCCAGGGCCGAGATGTCGTTGACGACTCTGTCGACGCCGAGCTGCACGCGCTGTTGCGCGCGCACCTGATCGCGCACGTCGAGGCGGAGCGCCAGCCACTCGTTGAAGTAGAACTTCAGCCCGAAGCCTCCGGAGCCGGTCAGACCCTTGTCCCCGGGTTCGACGGTCATTCCGGCGCCGAGCGCGACCGAAAAATCGAAGCGGCTGATGCCGCCTCCCATCCAGCGCACCTTGCCGTAGGCGAGCGACCAGACCAGGTGCCCCATGAAGAACTGGATCGGGTGATCCTCGGCCTCGACGATGTCGACCAGGCCCTGCTGGCGATCCACGACCGCCTCGAGCAGGGCAAAATGCTGCTCCGAGCGAAGGTAGGCGGCTTCCAGCCCGAGATCCTCGGTGAAATGGAACGTGTAGGCGCCGCCGTACATCGGAGCCCCGTCCGAGATATCACCCGCGAACCACCCGCCCATCGCGCTGAGCTCGTGCCGGAGCGCCTTCTTGAACAGGCGTGGCACGACTCCGCGGTAGGCGCGTTGCCCGATCAGCTGTTGCTTCAGCGCTTCATCGACGCACTGAGCGCTCGCCGAAGAAGGCAGGCCGAGCAGTACGACCAGGGCGACCAGCGCGGGCAGAACCAGGGACCCAAGGCGCGAGATCAAGTCAGCCATTGGAACTATCAGACTTTTCGCGCAACGTCTCAGGTCGCAAACAGGGGCGCGCCGAACCGCGCTGATTTCGGCAATTCTCCGAGCTCGCTCAGGTTCGAGCGAGCGGCCGGAGGCGGGGGGATGGTAGCCTCTCCCACATGTGGACGAGGCCACGCGCCACCTTGCTCGCCGCGCTCCTCGCGGCGTTCGTCCCTTCGCGCGCCGTGGCCCAAACTGCGTCACCCGGTGTCTGCGCCAGCAACAGCCGGACGGCGCTCACCGACCTTTCGTGCGAGCTTGCTCGCGCGCTCGGCCCCGCGCCGCCAGGGCTCCTCGTCGTCGCGGGCCCGCTGGTCAGCGAGCTCGAGCTCCGCGACCCCGCGCGGCTCGCCAGCCGTCTCACGAGCCTGCTCGCCGGCGCCGTCGGAAACGGCGCTCGAGCCGAGGCCGAGCCGCGGGATCTCGCGGCTGCCCGTCGCGCTGCGGGGCGCGGCGCGCTGCTCTTTCTCGCCGTTCGGATCACCCGCGACCGGCTCGAGGTGACTGCGGATCGCTACGCACCGTCGCCGCGTTTTTGGGCTCGCGTGAAGGATCCGACCCCGGGCGTCACCGGGCACGCTTTCGCGAGCCGGCCGCTCGACGCCGAGCTCAGATCGTATTTCCCGCCGGTGCCCCTCGTGGCGAAGGTTCGCGAGCGCATCCTCGGCGTCGACTCGGATCTCACGGCGCTCGCGTGCGGCGACACCGACGGTGACGGATCGAACGAGCTCTTCCTCGTCGGCCGGCGCCGCATCTCGGTGGGCCGCGTGCGCGATAAGAAGCTCGTGGTCGAGCGGAGCGCTTCTTGGAACGAGCTCGTGCCCGTCGCCCCGGCGCCACTTCGTGAGCCGCTCTCGAGCGTGCGCCTCGAGCGCCCGGGTTCGATCGCCGTCGGCTTGAGTGATCGCGCGGAGGCCGTCGAGCTCGACGCGAAGCTCGCGAAGACGAGGACGCTCGGGCGCAGGCTCCCTTGGCCCGCTGGCGGCTGCGCGGACGTGGTCGACGAGCTCCTCGTCGGACGCAGCGTGCCGTGCGCCGGGACCAGCGGACCGAGCTTCGACGGATCGCTCGACGCGATCAGCTCCGCGCGGCTCTCGCTCCCGAACGGCGAGCAACGCCTGATCGCGGCCGGGCGCAGCGCCGAGGACGGCGGCGTGAGCGTGCTCGACGGCTCCGGCAAGGTGTTCCTCCTGGAGCGCGCCGGCGCGCAGCTCGCGGTAGGCGATCTGAACGGCGACGGTGTCTTCGAGCTCGTCTCCAGCGTCGACACGCTGAACCCCGCCGAGGACGCGGTGATCGTGTCGAGCGCCGGGCCCGACGGCAAGCTGCGCGAGAAGTTTCGCGTCGCGATGCCGGCCGGTGTGCGCGCGCTCGGGATCTGTCCGCTCGAGAGCGCGGGTATCGCGCCGATCGCGGTGGCCACGGGCGAGGGGCTTTGGCTCCTGCGCTGACGCGGCTGTCGCGGCGCGCGCTGCTCGCCTGGCTCGCTGCCCTCCCGAGCGCCCACGCCCTCGGCAGAACTCCACGCGGTGGAGTGTTGTCCCTGAGCGTGCCGTACGGGCTCCGCGAGCTCGATCCTCACGTCCTCGACGATCCGGCCTCCGCGCTGTTCGCTCCCGCGATCGCCGATCCGCTCTACGCGCTCGACGCCGGGGGGTGCCCCTACCCGACGCTCGCCGCGGCGTTGCCGGAGCCGAGCGCGCGCGGCGCCGTGGTGCGGCTCCG
>JAEZYO010000339.1 GCA_023419055.1 Pseudomonadota bacterium
GTTTGCCGGCGCCTTGCGTGTCGCGTTCACGACGATGGCCTCGAGGTTCGGGTCCGCCGGATCCATGAGCCAACCGAGCGGCGGGGTGGGCGAGAACAGCTGATGGCGCAGGAGGTCGGCCGCCGCCTCCGCTTCGAACGGGAGATGGCCCGTCAGCATTCGGAACAAGACCACTCCGAACGAGTAGATGTCGCTCCGCGCGTCGACTGGCTCGGCGAGAATTTGCTCGGGCGACATGTAGGCTGCAGTGCCGAGCACCGTCTCCGACGCGCCGCCCCCGCTGGTGCCGACCTTGGCCATGCCGAAATCGAGCAGCTTGACGAGGTCGGGCTCGCCGGCGCCGCGCGTGACGTACACGTTGTCCGGCTTCACGTCACGGTGCACCACGCCGGCCGCGTGCGCGGCGGCCAGGCCCCGGCAGATTTGGATGCCTAAATCGAGCGCGCGAGACACGGGCAAGGGGCCGCGGCGGATGAGATCGCCGAGCGCGTTCCCGACCAACGCCTCCATCACGACGAAGACCGGACCCGCGGCGCCGTCGTTCAAGTCGAGCACTCGCACGACGTTCGGGTGGTTGATCGACATGGCCGCGTGGGCCTCACGCAGCATCAGCTCACGAAATTCGGAGCGCTCCGAGGCCTCGGGCGACAGCACCTTCACGACGACGCGCCCGAAAACGCCGTCCAGGTCGCGGGCGACGTACACGCGAGAGGTGGCACCCTGGCTGAGGTAGCCGATCACCTGGTAGCGCCCGCCGAGGATCGCACCGGACAACCGCGAGGGTTCGAGATCGAACTCCTCGCGGGTGCGGTCCAGATCGAGATCGTCGGCGGGGCCTTGAACGGTCATTCAGACGGGGCGTAGCCCGTCAGTCGGTCTGCTGGGACGCCGCCTTGTCGCTGGGCTGCGGGGCCGTAGGCCGCTGACGCTGGCTGATGGGAACGAACTTCCGCTCATCATACCCGGTGTAGATTTGCCGCGGGCGAGCGATCTTCTGCTCCTTGTCGAGGAGCATTTCTTCCCACTGGGCGAGCCAGCCGGAAGTCCGCGGGATCGCGAACAGAACCGGGAACATGTCGGCTGGAATTCCGAGCGCCTCGTAAATCAGCCCTGAGTAGAAATCGACGTTGGGGTAAAGCTTCCGGCTCACGAAGTATTCGTCCGAGAGCGCGATCTTCTCGAGCTCGAGGGCGACCGCGAGGAGCGGGTTCTTCTTGCCCACCACGTCGAAGACCTGGTCGGCGAGGCGCTTGATGACCTTCGCGCGCGGGTCGTAGTTCTTGTAGACGCGGTGCCCGAAGCCCATGAGGCGGCTGCCCACGCCGCCCTTCACCTCTTTGACGAACGCGGGGATGTTCTGCACGCTGCCGATCTCGCGCAGCATGCGGAGCACGGCCTCGTTGGCGCCGCCGTGGAGCGGACCGTAGAGGGCCGCCGCCGCGCCGGCCACGGCGACGTACGGGTCGGCGCGCGAGCTACCGATGGCGCGCATCACGTTCGTCGAACAGTTCTGTTCGTGATCGGCGTGCAGGATGAAGAGCACGTCGAGCGCCTTCACGATCTCGGGGTGCACCTCGAACTTCGGCTCCCCGATGCGCTTCAGCATGTGGAGGAAGTTCTCGGAGTAGCTGCGCTCGTTGTCCGGGTAGACGAACGGCATGCCCATGCTGTGGCGGTAGCTCCACGCCGCGAGCGTCGGCATCTTGGCGATCAAGCGCACCATCTGGCTGCGCCGGATCTCCTGATCGAGCACGTGCTTCGCTTCCGGGTAGAACGTGGAGAGCGCGCCGACCGTCGCCACCAGCATGCCCATCGGGTGCGCGTCGTAGCGGAAGCCGTCGATGAAGGTGCGCACGTTCTCGTGGACGAACGTGTGGTTCGTGATGGAGCGCGTGAAGTCCTCGAGCTCTTTCTGCGTGGGAAGCTCGCCGTTGATGAGGAGGTACGCCGTCTCGAGGTAGCTCGCGTTCTCCGCGAGCTCATCCACCGGATAACCGCGGTAGCGCAGAATACCCTGGTCGCCGTCGATGTACGTAATGGACGAACGACACGACGAGGTGTTCAAGAACCCAGGGTCGTGCGTCATCATGCCGAAGTCGTCGTCGGCGACTTTGATTTGCCGGAGAGCCATAGCGCTGATGGTCCCGTCGGTGATCGGGACTTCGTACGTCTTGCCGGTCCGGTTGTCGGTGATCGAGAGAGTGTCCTTGGGCATATTTCGAGCTTCGCTACTGAGGTTGCCCCATCGCAGGGATGGAAGTTTTACCCACGCAACCTGTCCCTGATTCTTCGGCCTGGCAAGAGTGAATCGAGCCGGTCGCCAGCGCTCGGTTGCCTGGCGGAGTCACGCTCCGTCCGCCCATTTCTTGGCCAGCCCGAACGCCCCTTGGCATTGGGTATCGGATGCAGCAAAGCTTACGCCCTCGACGTGCCGGAGGGGCAACACTCCTCGCTGCGCTCGCGTGGCTCTTGCTCGCGTGCGACCAGGCGGGCGACGACCCCGCGCTCGCCAAGCTCAAGCCTGAAAACGGGGGGATCGCCGTCGAAAAGGACGACTTCTCCCACGTGCCCGCGCCTCCCGAGAACGGCCCCAAGCTCGCGCCGGTCGCCATGAGCGTGCCGATCCGAGCGACGCCGAAGCCGGGAGCGCCGGTCATCGGCTACTTGCGCGCTGGAGCGCGGGTTTCACGCTCGGAGCAGCCTGTCAGCCGCCGCGAGTGCCCCGACGGTTGGTATGCGGTCCGGCCAGTCGGTTTTGTTTGCGCTGGCCCCGACGCGACCATCAAGCTCGACCACCCGATCGCGAGAGCGATTCAGGTGGAGCCCGATCGGCACAAGCCGATGCCGTACAAGTACGCCTTCCTGCGCGCCATCGCGCCGAACTACCTCAGGATCCCCACGAAGGCCGAGCAGTCACAGTACGAGATGAGGCTCGACCGGCATCTCCGTAACTTCGAGAAGCTGAAGGACGAGTGGGACGCGCTCGACGTCGGCGCCAACGACGTTCCTCTCGACGACGCCGGGATGGCCGTCGGTGGCATTCCCGATCACGCCCTGCCCATGAACCAGAGCGTTCGGTTCGGGGGCAACGACGACGACCGCGTGCCCTGGTGGCTGGCGGGAGGCCGCAGGATCCCGAACATTTCGAGCTTCAAGGCGCCTCCTTACGCCGTGATCGCGGACCGCATGAAGCGCCACGCGGGGGTCGCGCTGATCGGCACCTTCGTTTCGGGGGCCGAGGCGGGAGGGCGGCGTTTCGCGGTCAGCACGGACGCTCGGCTCCTCCCTGCGGACAAGCTCAAGGCCGACTCCGGCTCTCCTTTCCATGGCCGCGACATCTCGACGATCGGCTTGCCCGTCGCGTTCACCCGCCATGACAAGGTGAGCTTCTATCGCTTCGAAGGCGGGCGCTTCCAGAAAGACGCCCCCGCAGCGCTCCGTCAGTTCGTGCCTTTGACCGGTACGGTGAAGAACTACGCCGAGGAGCGCTGGGTCGAGACGCGGGACGGGCGCTGGTTGAAGAGCGCGGAGCTCCGGACGATCGCGAAGCAGCGCTCGTTGCCGCCTTGGGCGCGCAAGGGCACCAAGTGGATCGACATCTCTGTCTTGAATCAGTCGCTCACCCTGTGGGAGGGCGACCGGCCGATGTATGTCACGCTGGTTTCCACGGGACGCGACGGCCTGGGCGAGCCGGGTAAGACACTGAGCACCCCGACTGGCCAGTACAGAATCTACCAAAAGCACGTCACGACGACGATGGACTCCGAGGTCGCGGACCACGAGTTCGAGCTCCGGGACGTCCCCTGGGTGATGTACTTCAAAGGCGGCTACGCCCTGCACGGCGCGTATTGGCACGACGACTTCGGGCGCTCGCGCTCGCACGGCTGCGTGAACCTCGCGCCCATCGACGCTCGCTACGTCTTCTTCTGGGCCTCGCCTTCGATACCCGAGCATTGGCACGGCGCGTACGCCGGGGAGCCGCTCGAGGGCGGCACCCTGGTGAACATCCACCCCTGAGGGCGGAGCCGCGCTAACGGAGCGAGCTCAACCGTTGCCAGAGCGAGTGAGCGACGCCCGCTACGAGCGACCAGCGGTCGGTCGCGTAGAGCACGCCGAGCGCAATCAGCGAGACCCCGAGTACGGCCGCCACCGGACGACCAAGCCCGCGTGACGGGGCCTGCGCCGGCGGCAACGTCTCGATCTCCGGGAGCTCCGAGCGCGAGGCGAAGCGCTGCGCCGGAGGGGGCGCGGACGACGGAGGGGCGAGCAGGTTCACGTCGGCGCTGAGGGG
>JAEZYO010000363.1 GCA_023419055.1 Pseudomonadota bacterium
GTACGCAAGCGAGCATCAGCGCCGGATCTCGCGTGTTTCGAGCGGCGCCCTGGAGCTCATGTGCGGGCACTCGTGGCCCGGCAACGTGCGCGAGCTCGAGAACGTGATCGAGCGCGCGGTGGTGATATGCGACGGTTTCGTCATTCAAGAGCGGCACCTGCCAGACTCGATCAAGAGCCCAGCCGAGCAGCGCTCGAACGAGCCGCTCACGCTGGGTGAAGCCGTCGCGCGACTCGAGCGCAGCATGATCAGCGAGGCCCTCGCGAAGGCGCAGGGCAACGCGACGCGCGCGGCGCGCGAGCTCGGGACCACCGAGCGAATCGTGCGCTACAAGGCGCAAAAGTACGGCATTTTCACCACGCGGCAGCGCGGGTGAAGACGCGCTCTCCGCGCGCTCCTCTCGAGCGCTCACGGGGAGGACGAGCTCGGAGCGCGGTGAGGGAAGGCGTGCGTCTTCGCTCCTCGCGCTCCCGCACGCGCGCCGCGCTGCTCGGCCGTGTTTCGAGCTGGATCCGGCAGATATCGAACAAGAACGTCAGATCTCCCTCCGAGCGGCGACGAGTTTGTCGCACGGATCGGAGAACTCGGCATGTCCGCGCTGTTTCGATGCGCGCGGATCGGCCAAAAGCACTGATTTCGGCGCGGGTCTCCGCGTCTGGCACATCGCTTGCGAAAGAGAACGCATCACCGCGAGAAGTGATGATGCGTCCCACGAACACGAGACAAGAAGGGAAACCGTCATGACTTCGAAACGTCCATTGGTCGCACTCCTCGAGTCCCGAATGAGCCACGAGCTCGGTCGCCTCGTGTTCAAGCACGGCGGTGAGCCGCTCTGCGTGCCTGCGCTGCGCGAGTGCCCGGAGCTCGCGGTGGAGACCGCGCGCAAGCTGATCGACGATCTCTCGACCGATCACCACGAGGTGGTCGTGTTCATGACCGGCGTCGCGGTCTCGCTGTTGTTCGAGGTCGCGGAACAGCTCGGGCGCCGCGCGGAGCTCGTCGAGAGTCTGCGTCGCTTGACCACGGTGACTCGCGGCCCGAAGCCAACGGCAGCGCTGCGCGGTTTCGGCGTGGCGCCCACGCTCACGGCACGCGAGCCCTTCACTTCGGCCGAGCTCCTGGACGCGCTCTCCGGGCTCGAAATCGCGGATCGTCGCGTGATCATCCTCCACTACGGAGAGCGCAGCGAGACACTGGCCGAGACCTTGCTGGCGCGCCGCGCTCGCGTCGAGGAACACTACATCTATCGCTGGGCGGTCGTCGAAGACACGCGCCCGCTCGAGGAGCTCGTGGAGCGCATCATCGGCGGAGAAGTCGCCGGGCTCGCGATCACCTGCCAGGTGCAGTTCCGTCACCTCCACGCGTCCGCAGAGAAGCTCGGCCTCGCACAGGAGCTCGTCCGCGTCCTCAACGAGCGCTTGATCGTCGGTGCCGTCGGTCCGACTTGCGAGGCCGTGCTTCGTTCTCACGGCGTGCGTCCGCACGTCGTCCCCGATCACCCGAAGATGGGCCCTCTCGTCATCGCCATGATGCGCAAGCTCGAGCAGCGCGTGCGTGGCCACGAGCCGGGTCCGACCCTCCGAACCCCGCCACACCTCCTGCCTACAGATCCAAGATGACCATCCCACACTGTCCTTCTTTCATCGCTCGTGCTCTCCTCCTTGCTCCTTTCGCTCTTCTTGTCCTTCCGGACGTCGCTTCCGCTCAGGACGCCGCAGCTCCGGTGGCTCCCGCCCCGGATGCCGCGCCCGCAGAGCCGGTAGCGCCCAGCGAGCCGGCGCCCGCCGAAGCCGCACCCGCGCCCGCCGAGCCCGCGGCCGCCGAAGCGCCCGCGCAGGAGGCGGACGTTCCGCCGCCCGCCGAAGCCGCGCCCCCTCCCGACGCGACCAAGCCGAAGCCTCCGCCGTACTCGTTGCCCTTCCAGCTGCGCCCGGTCGTCGCGGCGAGCGTGATCCGCTCCGACAACACCCTCGCGTTCTACAAGGGCCCCGAAGGCAGCGCGCTCGAGGACGAATCGGGCACTGCTTTCGTCTCGATGCTGCTCGCGAGCTACAAGGTCACTGACTGGTTCGCGCCCTTGGTGCGCGTGGGCATCGTCAGCAACTCACCCCCTTCGCTCCCCGAGCCGAAGATCGAGGGGACGACGAACTTCTTGAACCCCGTCGTCGGCGGCACGTTCGCTTTCAAGCCGACGCCGGACACGCGGCTCGCGCTCTTTCTCGGCTTGACCATCCCCGTGGGTTCCGGCGGCGGAGGCGACCCGCCCGGGGAGGATCCCGACCTCGACAGGGCGCGCGCCGCGAACAACGTCGGCGCGTCGGCGCGTTCGATGATGGACAACGCCATGTTCGCCACCAGCTACTTCACGGTGTTCCCGGGGGTCGGCTTCGCCTACGTCAAATCGGGGTTCACGGCGCAGGTCGAAGCCACCGTGCTCCAGCTCACGCGTGTGAAGGGAGAGCCGTTCCAGAAGGATTCGTCGAAGACGAACTTCACCGCCGGGCTCCACCTCGGCTACTTCTTCGTCAAGCAGTTCTCGTTCGGCGCCGAGCTTCGCCATCAGCGCTGGCTCTCGACGCCCGAACAACCCGACGTCGATCAGTTCCCCGGCCTTCGTGACACCACGACGGTCGCCTTCGGTCCGCGCGTTCACCTGCAGTTCAGCGAGAAGGTCTGGTTCCGCCCCGCGGTTTCCCTGGCCCTGCCGCTCGACGAGCCGCTCGCGAACGGCAAGCGCGCGCCGACCGATTTCAAGATGGTGCAGCTCGATCTGCCGGTGTCCTTCTAAGCATCAGAGGAGAGGTCCATGGAAACGAAAAACAAGAACCTGCTGCGACGCGATTTCCTGGGAGGGGCCATCGGCCTCGGCGGCGCGGCGCTGATCGGCTGCAAAGAATCGGGCGCTTCCGCTTCCCCGACGCCCAGCGCCTCCACGGTGGGTAACCTCAACGCG
>JAEZYO010000465.1 GCA_023419055.1 Pseudomonadota bacterium
CGTTGGCCATGGGCGAAGAGTCGACAGTCGCGCGTCGTCAGTCAACAGGGGTTATTACGAGAAGTTGATAGTCGAGAGTCGATAGGGAGCGCGAGTCGATAGGGGGGCGCGAGTCGATAGGGGGCGAAGGAGAGACCCCTAACGACTATCAACTCTCGACTTCTGCGCGCTATCAGTGCAGGCCGCCGATGAGCCACGCGAACGCGGGCACCAGCACCTCTTCGGGTCGAGTCCCGCCGTGGCGAGCCTTGGCGGTTCCGCCCTCGATCGGGTCCAGCAGGAAGCCGTGGTCGCCGAACACCATCACCAGAGTACGGGGCGGAAGCCTGCCGATGTAGTTGGCGAGCGCGTCCGCCGTCTCGTCGGCGAGCGCGTCCAGGCGCGACGCTTCGTCCCCGCCGGCCTCGGAGAGGCGAGCCTCCACGATGTCGAGCTTCATGAGCTCGCGATGACCCGCCTTCACCCGGCGAGGCGTCGCGGCGCTGCGACCGCGAGCGACCGGGATCTCCGAGTCCACCGAGCCCGTCCACTCGCGCAGAGCCTCGGGGCCGCGCCCGAGGAGCTCGAGCTGGGCCGCGGTGGTGGAAGGCAGGCACGACCAGAGGAGCAAGCGCTCGGTGAGCGCCACCTCTTGCCCCAGCAGCGCGCGCAGCTGCTGCTCGACGCGCAGACCGAGGTCGAAGCGCATGCCGTCGACCAGGACGAGCTGCACCGAGCGCGCGCCGTGGAGTCGCGCGATGCGGAGGGCCAGGTCGGGGACATCGACGACCATGGTCGGTCGCTTGCCGCGCACGCAGAGCGCCGCGAAGGCTTCCTTGTAGCTCTGCGCAAAGCTCGTCGCCCAGGCTTCGAGCGTGGCGGCGGCTCGCGGCTCCGCGATCCCGCGCGCGAGCGCGTCGCGGAGCGGCACGTAGCTCGTCACGAACATGCGCTCGACCGCGCCGAGCGGCTTCGGGCCGCGGGCGCTCTCGAGGTCGCGCATCCAGTTCGCCCACTGCTGTGAGGCGAGAGGATTCAGGGGGCCATGCGCGGGACGGAGCGGCGGCGCGAGGACGGGCTCCGGCTCCTCCGGGGGATCGGTGACCACGACTTCCGGCGCTTGAACGGCGGCTGCGGCGGGCGCCGCCTCCTCCTGACGAACCTCGGGCTGCGGTTCCGCTTCGACGGGCGCCTCGTCTTCGGGGCTATCGACGATCTCGGCGACGAACGGCGCGAGCGGAGTGTGCTCTTCCTTCGCGCGCGTCTCCTCGACGTGGCGCTCGACGAGCTCTGCGAGCAGCGCCGCCACGAGGTCGGAGGCGGGTTCGGGTTCCACGGCTTCGCGCGGAGGAGCCGGTGCCTCGGCGGCGACCTGGCTCTCGAGCTCGGCTTCGACCTGGCTGTCCTCCTCGGGCTCGAGCTCTGCGGGAGGGAGCGGCGCCGCGAGATCCATCGCGGCGATGCTGTGGGCGACGTCGGGCACGACGGCTGGAGCGGGCTCGCTGGTCGAGACGACGCGCGGGACTGCGTGGCCGAGGAGCTCATGAAGAGGAACCGGTCGCCCGTAGACACCGAGGTAGCGGTTGCGCTCGTCGAGATAGACGTGAACTGGACGCTCGGCGGTGGCGCGGAGCCACCAGCGGAGGACGGCGCTATCTTCCGCATCCAACGTTCCAGCCAGGGTGGCGATGCCGTCGAGAGGCGGCAGCCCGAGCGCAAGGCCGCGCAGCTCGACGAGGCGCGCGCGGTAGAGCTGGTCGCTGAGGGATCCGTCGAGATCGGCCGCAGCGCCGATCCCCGGACCACAAGCACCGCGGCGGACCAGGCAGGCCTCGATGGCCTCTTCGATCACCACCGCGAGCTGCCCTCTTTCGCCAGGGCCGGGCGGCGGGACTGAAACGGAGAGCAGGCCTGCGCGGTCGGCCTCGGCCAGGTGGTCGAGGAGCTCGCTCGAGGAGACGAGCTTCACTCCTCCCATCACGTCGAGGCTGGGTGCGGTCGGAAGCGTGGCCAGGGTCATGGCCCGCCGAAAGTGGCCGAAACCGGCGCGCTGGCCCAGTTTTCTGCTGCACGACCACCGAGCTCGCGTCGCTCCCCGGTCGCGAGCTCACTCAGCTCGCGTGCTCAGGTCAATGGGCCAGTTTTCTGGGTGCCTTCGGAAACTTTAGACGAAAATTAATCGTCAATTCGTGTTGGTCTCAGGGCCTGAACATTGACGTGGAGGGGTGCGATAAATAAGATGGGAAACGGCTCCCTCTGCAGGGCCCGGAGGTTGTAGTAACGAATCCCTTACAAGCCAACGAACAGGGAGGCGAGTTCGCGGTGAAGAGCTAGGCCCGGAACTTCGTTCACCGGGAAGCCGGAAGCTGCGAAAAGAGTCTCCCACCTAGCGATGCTAGGGGTTCGGGCTACAGTTCACCTCACGACCCAGGCGGTCAGGAGCCCATGAATGGGCCGGCGTAAAGCGTCGGCCCATTCGCCTTTTTGTACGTCGAATTCCGCGTTCGGCCGCGACTAAGTCCCTTCCTTCAGCCGGTCCCCTGGATTACCGTCCCGCGGTCATGAAAGTCAGACCGTCCGGAACCGGGGGCCGTTCCCCACGCGCGCTCAGGTGCTTGGTGCTTGGTTCGTTGGGGCTTTTGGTGGCAGCGATTCCGGCTACCGCCGCGGCGACCAAGATCAGCGGTCGCCTCGAGGGCTTTCGGCTGCTTTCCAATCCAGTGTGGTCGGAAGCACGGGACGGAGCGCACGGCTTTTCCTTCCGCGAACCCGTACCCACCGTCCGGGCGGAGTTCCGCCGCTTGTTCCCGCACATCCCGAAGGAGATGTGCGTCGCAGCGCTCGCCGCGACTCCTCAGAAGCCGGGAGGTGCCGTTCTCGTGCGCGTCGGCGGCGGCCGCACCACCCCCGTGACGATCGTGGTCGCACCGGGAACGAAGCTGACTTTCCAAAATACGGATCCGTTCAAGCACCGGCTCTACGGGGTCAACATCAAGACCTTCCCGCCGAACGACTCGAACGCCAGGGCCACGCGCGACTGGACGGTGACCGAGCCCGGCACCTACGAGATCCGGGACGAGCTCGCCCCGAGCCTGCGCATGTGGGTGGTGGCCGAGCCCAACGTGGCCGCCATCGCTTACCCGTCGTTGAAGGGAGAGTTCTCGCTCAACGTCGAGCAGCCGGGCGAGTACACCGTGCAAGCGTTCTTCGCCGGTAAGAAGGTCGGCCCCGCGGTTCCCGTGAAGGTCGACGCCGCAGACGTCGACATCTCCAAGAACCCGCTCAAGGTCGGCGACCAGAAGGCGGCGGACGCCGCGGACAAGGCCGAGAAGGAAGCCAAGGAGCGCGCGGAGAAGGCCGAGAAAGAGGAGAAGAAGTAAAGATGATCCTCTCTCGAGCCTGGTACGTCCTGCTCGCGCTCGTGCTCGGCGTCGCGACGTACGTCCTCTTCCTCGCGGCGGCCATGTACAACCGCGCGGGCAGCCGCGCTCTCGCCCAAGCGCTCTCCTCGGACGCGCAGGTCGTGTCCTGGTACCTGCGAAACGACGCTCGCGAACGTTCCGCTCGTCTGATCCAGTTCGCCCTCGATCCGGACGTCGCGAAGAACCTCCAGAAGTCGACGGAGAACGAGCGTAAGGTCCCCGCGGAGTCTCGCGAGAAGCTGCTCGCGGCCCTGAAGAAGGTGAACGCGAGCATGCCCGCGGACGCGCAGTTCGACGCGGTCTTCGCCGTGGATCAGCACGGTCGCGTGGTCGCGCACCTCGGCTACGACCAGGCGGCGGGCATGGAGGACTTCGAGCTCGGCGGTTACCCGATCGTCGCCGACGCGCTCCACGGCTACATCCGAGACGACACCCTGGTCCTCGACCGCACTTACCGCGTCGTGGCCCGCCCCGTCGAGTTCGACCTCGGCTCGGCTCCCTCGGGGGCCATCATCGGGGCTCGCATCATCGATGATCGCTTCGCGCGCGAGCTCTCGTCGCGCACGGGAGCGGCGGTCGCCTTTTACGTCGGCGGTCAGCGCACGGCGTCGGGCGCCCCGGAAGGTTTCGACACGAGCCAGCTCGACCAGATCATGAGCGACCTCGGCGATCTCGAGAAGGACGAGGACTACACCTCGAAGGGCCGCAGCAAGGTGCGCGTGATCGGCACGTTGCTCAGCGTCCAGTACACGAAGCTCCCCGGCGAGGCCTGGCAGCTCGGTGCGGGCTACGCGGTGGCTCGTCGTCCGGTGCACGTGGACGGGCCGTTCGGGTTCTTCTCGGCGGCGGACGACACCGACAAGCAGCACGGCAGGATGCCGCTCGCGGCGCTCGTCGCCTTGATCGCGGCGGCAGTCGGCATCCTCTTTAGTTTGCTCGAGCACACTCGCCCGCTCCGCATCTTCAAGACGGAGTCGCAACGCTTCGCCAAGGGTGAGGCCGACCAGCTCGTGCCGAGCAAGTTCGGCGGCCTCTATCGGAAGATCGCTTCCGACATCAACGACGGCATCGACCAGCAGCTCGCCAAGGGCGGCGGCCCTCGCCGCGGCCCGACGGACTTCAAGGACGTGCTCGGTGACATCCCCGATCAGCCGCAGATGAGCGCGTTCAGCGTGCCGGGCGAATCGCCGGTCTCGGCGCCGGGCTCCTTCGATCCGATCTCGGTGGCGGAGGCCTCCGCGCCGCGCGCGCTCCCGCAGCCGCCCGGTCGCCGCCCCAAGCCTCCCGCTCCGAGGGGCGCGGCGGTGGCGGCCGGTCTCGACGCGACCATGCCGGAAGGGGCCGGCGCGCCCGTCAACGGTTGGGGCGCGGGCGACTCGGAGGAGAGCGAGTGGCGCTCGGTGTACGACGAGTTCGTCGCGTTGAAGCAGCAGTGCGGCGAGAACACCGAGGGTTTCACCTACGAGAAGTTCGAGCAGACGCTGCGCAAGAACCGCGAAACCCTGATCAATCGCCACGGCGCGAAGCGAGTGAAGTTCTCCGTCTACGTGAAGGACGGGAAGGCCGCGCTCAAGGCGGCCCCCCTCCGAGACTGAGCTCGCCGTCACTTCGCTCCGCCGACAGCCGAATCGCCTCACGGGGTGGTTCGGCTGTCGACTTCGAGGACCTTCCGTCTTAGGACACCCATCGACTCCCCATGACCGAGACTCGCACTCATAAGGTTCTGATCATCGGCTCCGGCCCTGCCGGACTCACCGCGGCCATCTACGCGGCGCGTGCCAACCTGAAGCCACTCTGCGTCGAGGGGTTCAACGCCGGGGGGCTCATTCCCGGCGGGCAGCTCATGTTCACGACCGACGTCGAGAACTACCCGGGCTTTCCGAAGGGCGTTACCGGTCAGGAAATGATGGCCGCGTTCCGCGAGCAGGCCGAGCGCCAGGGCACGGAGTTCATCACCGCCGACGTGCAGAAGGTCGACTTCTCCGAGCGGCCTTTCAAGGTGTGGGTGGGCGAGGACGAGAACGTGCTCCACCTCGCGCACACGGTGATCATTTCGACGGGCGCGCGCGCGAACTACCTCGGCTTGCCGAACGAGCAGCTCTTGAAGAACAAGGGCGTCAGCGCCTGCGCCGTGTGCGACGGCGCGCTCTTCCGCAACAAGCACGTCGCCGTCGTGGGCGGCGGTGACACCGCCATGGAGGAGGCGAGCTATCTCGCCGGCCTGTGCGCGAGCGTCACGCTCCTTCACCGCCGGGACGAGTTCCGCGCCTCGAAGGTGATGCAGGAGCGCGTCATGAACCACGACAAGATCACCGTGCTGAAGAGCCACGTGGTGAGCGACGTGCTCGGCGTGGACCAAGACCAGGTCACGGGCATCCGCGTCAAAGACTTGAACTCCAGCAACGAGCGCACGCTCGAGGTGGCCGCGCTCTTCGTGGCCATCGGGCACACGCCGATGACCGACCTGTTCAAGGGCCAGCTCGAGCTCCACCCGAACGGCTACTTGAAGGTGAAGCCCGGCTCCACCGTCACCAGTATTCCCGGGGTCTTCGCGGCGGGTGACGTCGCCGATTGGACCTACCGGCAAGCCGTGACCGCGGCCGGTACCGGCTGCATGGCGGCTCTCGACGCCGAGCGCTGGCTGGCCGAGAATCTGCCGCACCATGGCTGACCGCGCGGCGCTCGACGAGCTCACCGAGATCGCGCGAGCGCTCCGCGCTCAGTTGGAATGGCAGCGTTCGACCGGGACCGTCGGGCTCCCCGCGGCGAGTCTGTCCGCTCCTCGGGTCGAGCCCGAGATCGTCCCGGCTCGGATGCCGACCGCTCCGGAGCGTCCTCGCGAAGCTCCTCCGCCTCGCGAAGCTCCTCCGCAGCGAGACGCGCCTAGGGACGCTTCTCCGGCGCCGTCTCGGGTGGCTCGGGCGCCCGTCGCCCCGCCGTTGGATCCCGGGTTGGGCTCGCTGCCGCTCGAGGAGCGGCGTCGTCGCCTCGACGTCTTGAATGAGGCGGTAAAGGGCTGTACGCGCTGCGCGCTCCACGAAAAGCGTACTCAGACAGTCTTTGCTCGCGGCACCGGCAGCTCGGGGCTCTGTTTCGTGGGGGAGGGGCCGGGAGCGGACGAGGACGCTCAGGGCTATCCCTTCGTCGGCGCCGCGGGGCAGCTGCTCGATCGCATGATCGGCGCGATGGGGTTCGCTCGGGACGAGGTCTACGTCTGCAACATCGTGAAATGCCGGCCGCCCAACAACCGAAAGCCCGAGCCGGCCGAGATGGCAACCTGCATGCCGTACCTGCAGGAACAGCTCGAGCTCCTCCAGCCCAGCGTGATCGTTGCGCTCGGCGCGACCGCGGTGCAGGGATTGCTGGGCACCACCGAGGGGATCATGCGCCTGCGTGGAAAGTGGAAGCTCTACAAAGGTCGCATCGCCGTGATGCCGACCTTCCACCCGGCGTACCTCTTGCGAACCCCCAACGCCAAGCGCGAGGTCTGGGAGGATCTTCAGGCCGTGGTGCGGCAGATGGGGCGCACCCTGCCGGCGCGTTCGTGATGCGGGCGAGCGGCTACGCGCTCGTGCGAGCCGCGTTCATCTCGTTCGCCCTGCTCCCGCTCCTCCCCGCCGCGGCTTCTGCGCTCCCGTCGCTCGCGCTCCTGTCGCGACCCTTCGACGCCTGGTTCGCGTTTCAATGCGAACGCGATCCGGCTCGTACACTCGCCGGGTTCGCGGTGTGCGTGCGGTGCTACGGCGTCTACGTCGGGCTCGCGCTGGGCGCGCTCCTGCGCCGTCCGCACCTCTCGCCGTTCCAGGAGCGCGTCTGGCTCGCGGTCGCGGCGCTCGTCATGGGGCTCGACGTCGCGAGCGAAGTGCTCGGGATGCGACCCGCCTGGGCTCCGCTGCGCTTCGCTACCGGGCTCTTGCTCGGCTACCCCGTGTCGCTCGGCGTCTTGCTTCGTCTCGCTCCCAACCACCGCGTCGTGAACGCGGCGGCTGGGAGGTGAGCGAAGGGCTCGAGTCGTTCAGAGGCCGGTGACGAAACCGAGCGAGGGCTCGATCACGGCACCCGACGACGGCAGCATGTACATGAAGTTGACGTTGAGCTGCAGCGCCATGGTGGGGCTGAACGCGTAGGCGAGACCCGCCGCGCCCGTCACGAAACCCTGACCGAGCTTCTTGTAGGCGTCGAGCTTCACGTCCTGCATTTGGGTTTGGTCGAAGGTCTCGTACGCCTGGACGCACTGCACGATGGGCGGGTCGACGTTCGGATCGAGGCTCGGATCGGCACCAGCAGCAGCGTCCAGCGCGCAGTCCTTGACCGTCACCTTCACCTTGGCGTCCACCTGCGCCATGCCGCCGCCGAGCGCGAGGTACGGGCGGAGGCCCTTGCTCCCGAGAGCGTTCCGGCCGAACCAGTAGGTGGCGCGCGCTTCGGCGTGAACGGGGAGGAACTTGGTGCCGCCCGCTGCCGGGGGACCGCCGCCGATGGCGTAACCAGCCCGCGCTCCGAGCGTCAGGTTCGGCGTGAACGCGAAGTCGTAGCTCAAGAGGAAGCGCGTCGTGGCGAACACCGTGCCGCTCTGGATCCCGGTGCCGGGGAACGGAGCATTGACGAACGGAATTTCGGTTCCGTCGTAGAAGCACGCGAAGTTGTCGTTCGCCTGCGCGTTCGGAGTGCACACGTCCGAGCCGCCGATGATGGCGATGTCTTGCGCGACGTGAATGCCGATCCAATGACGCTTGAAGGGCCCGGTCGGCGCCTCGCCTCCGCCCACGGCGCACTTGCCGTCGACGCAGCTACCGGTGTCGCAGTCCGCGTCGGTAGAGCAGCTCGGCGCGGTCTCGCAGACGTTGTTCGTGCAGAGCAGGCCGGACTTACACTCCGAGGAGTTCTCGCAAGCGCCGCCCCAATCGACGGTACCGCCGCCGCCCTTCTTGTCGTCGCAGCCGGGGAAGTCGGGCGGACACTCTTCTTGCGCCTGGCAGCGCTCCGGCGGGGCTTCACCGTCGAACGACGGCGGCTCGGCCGCGACGTTCTCGGCGAGGTTCATCTCGATCGGCTTGTTCTTGGTTCCCCAGGAACCAAGGGTCTCGCCGCCCGCGTCCTTCGCGCGCACGTAGAGGCGCAGGGTGCCCTCGATCTCCGTGTCCGTGCAGGGGACGAGCGCCTGATAAGTGTCACCCTTCTTGTCCATCTTCACGGACTTCCAGGTGTCGCTGCCGAACGGCTTGTAGCGGAGCTCGAGCGAGGTCGCTTCCTCGTCGGTGCTGCACTGCACTGGAATCGGACGGCGTGTCTGGATGTCGCGCACGTCGGGCGAGCAAGCGACGCCTTCGCCGCTCTCTTCGCCCCCCGCCGCGGGAGCACCGGCGGGGGCAGGCGGGGGCGCGGCGGGGGCAGCGCCGCCCGCGCCGCCCGCGTTCTCGAACGTCTGCTGGGTCTCGGGCGTCGCGATCGCCGCGTCGAGCTTCACGTTCGGATCGGCGGCGAGCGCCTTCTGAAACGCATCCTTGGCGCCGGCCTGGTCGTTCTTGCCGCTGCCACGCACGATGCCGACGTACATCCAGGCTTTCGCGATCACCTGCGGGCTGCACTTGTCCGCGCACGCGTTGACGGTGCCGGTCAGCACCCCCTCGGCCTTGTCGAAATCGGTCGAGAGATAGTGGACGTTGATCGCTTCGTCGATCTTCTTGTTGGCCGCGTTGTCGCGCGTGTACTGAGCCGAGGCGGGGAGCGCTACTAACAGGAGCGCGACAGCAAGGAGTCGTTGCAGGCGGTGCACGGGGGTCCTCCGAAACGGGGGTGGTGGTCCTGGTTGGTGTTGCTGGCCGCGACGGGCGGCGCAAAAAAAGGTTTCGAGCTGTTCTGCGGTGTCGACTTCAAGGGGTCCCCGTCTTCGGGCAACCCTCCTTGACACCTTCGGTTCGGACGAACTGCACGCGGCGGTTCAACGCACGATTCATCTCCGTGCTGTTGTCGACGATGGGGCGGTCGAACCCATAGCCAATGGCGGTCAAGCGCGCCGGGGCGATGCCGTGCGCGACGAGGTACTTCATGACCGAGTGAGCGCGACGGTTGCTGAGATCCTTGTTGTACTTGGCCGTGCCCTTGTTGTCGGTGTGGCCCTGGACCTCGATCTTGATATCGGGGTTCTTCTGTAGCACTTCGGCCACCGCGTCGAGCACGGGGAAGCTCTCCGGCCGGATCTTGTCCTTGTTGAACTCGAAATGGATCTGCTGAGTGATCTTCACTTCGCAGTCGGTGACGACGACCAGCGCAGGCTTGATCGGACAACCCAGGGGCTCCTGAGTGGTCGAGCCGATCTCGTTCGGGCACTGATCCTTCACGTCGAGGACGGTGTCGCCGTCGTTGTCCGGATCGGGGCAGCCGTCCTGATCGTCGTACCCGTCCGGGTCCTCCGCCTCGTTCGGGCACTTGTCGTCGGGGTCGAGCAGCGTATCGAGATCGTTGTCCGGCTCGGGGCAGCCGTCGTCGTCGAGGTAGCCGTCCTTGTCCTCGGGCTCGAGCACGCAAGCGTCCACCGAGTCCGCCAGGCCGTCGAGATCGGTGTCCGGATCGTCGGGGCAGCCGTCTTGATCTTGGAACCCGTTGAAGTTCTCGGGCTGCTCGGGGCAGGTGTCCTCCCCGTCGAGGTAGCCGTCGCCGTCCTTGTCGCCCGGGCGCGCTTCGACGAAGCCGCGCTCCGCGCAGTACTGAGGCGGCGAGAGGTCGAGCGCCGCGTGCGCGTTGGGCTCGGCCTTGAAGAGGTGGGCCTGCGCCTTCGAGACGAAGCCCTGATCGAGCTCGATCGTGGCGAACCGAAGCTGACTGCGCGCCACCGCGAGCTCACGCGGCGCGCAGCGAAGGGCGCCATTGCGCTCCGCCTGCTCGACGATCTTCTCGAGCCCTGCGATCTGGCCGCGCAGGCGCGGGG
>JAEZYO010000675.1 GCA_023419055.1 Pseudomonadota bacterium
GATCGATGGAGGACTGTCTGGTCGCGCCGCTGGTCCGCGCGATCGAGGCGCACGGCGGTGAGGTGAGAACGAATGTCGCCGTGACGGGCCTGGAGCACGACGGCTCGCGGGTCACCGCAGTTCGCACGCGGCGCTCGGGAGCCACGACGGTGTGTGTGAACGCAGAGGGCAGCGTGCCTCTCGTCGGCGACACCGAGTACTGGGCGTCGGACTACGTGGTGTCGGCTCTGCCCGTGCAAGCGCTCGGCCCGGCGCTCGGTAAGGAGGCGGTGAGAGCGGCGGGCGCGGAGCGCGCTCTCGAGCTCGGCACGACACCCGCAATCTCCGCGATCCTCTGGTTCGATCGCGTGATCGAGCCGCGGCCCGAGGGCGCACCGCTCGTGACGGGCTGCGTGATGCGCGACTTCATCGATCTCGCCTCGGTCGGGCGGCGGCCCGCGGACGCGCCGGGCTCGGTGTACCAATTCGTCCTCACTCGCGCGAAGGAGCGCCTCGGCGACGACGATCGCACCATCGCCGAGGCCGTCTTGCGCGATCTTCGGCAAGTCTGGCCGGGAGCTCGCAACGCGATGCTCGTCGACTACGCGATCGAGCGCATCGGGGCGGCGATGTTCGCGGCGCGACCCTCGGCGCACCGGTTGCGCCCGCGGACGCAGACCGCGCTCTCGAACTTCGTTCTGGCGGGCGACTACGTGAAGCACGATCTGAACGCCTCGATGGAAGGTGCCGCGCTTTCCGGCCGGCTCGCCGCCAACGCCGTTCTCGAACGGGTTGGCGCAAAGGGAGCCCCGGTGCGGAGCGCGCCCGATCCGACGGTCGTCCCGGTTCTCCGCAAGCTTGCAGAGCCGCTGCGCCGCTCGCGGCGCGCGGAGCTCGCGTGACGCCGCTCGCCTTTCGCGACCGCTGGGTCGTCGTGACGGGCGCGTCCGCGGGGCTCGGCCGAGCGCTTGCGCGTGAGCTCTCCCGCCGCGGAGCGCACCTCGTGCTCGTCGCGCGCGGGGAGCAGCGGCTGAACGAGCTCTGTCACGAGCTCGAGCGGAACCACCGGGTGCGCGCGGAGCCGGTCGTGCTCGATTTGTCGGAGGCCGGCGCGGCGGAGCATCTATTTCGCACCGTGACCGCTCGGCATCCCGTGTACGCGCTGGTGTCCAACGCTGGAACGCACTGGTTCGGAGATGCAACGGCGCTTTCGGAGGACGATTCGGAGCGCATGTTGAGGCTGAACGCGCTCACGCCGATCCAGCTCTTGCGGCGTTTTTTGCCCTATTTCGACGAACGCGGCGACGGCGGTGCCCTGGTCATCACGAGCACCGGCGCGCTCATGCCCACACCGTGGCAAGCGATGTACGGCGGGAGCAAGGCGCTCCTCCATCAATTCGTGCAGAGCCTGCAATACGAGCGGGGCGAGCGGGCGCGCGCCGCGCTCTGCCTGTGCTGCCCGGGTGGCATGCCGACCGACCTCCTCTTGAACTCGGTCGTGCGCGAGCGCATCGAGGGCCAAAAGATCATTCAGAAGACGCTGCTCGAGCCGGAGCGCGTGGCAGAGTGCGCGATCGCGCAGTTTTCCGAGGGCCGGCTCTTCGCCGTGCCGGGCCGGCTCAATCAATTCATGGTGATGCTTTCCCGAGTCCTCCCCGCCGGGACGGTCGGGCGCGGCGCGGCGCGGGTCTATGCCGCTCGCTGAATCGGGGCGGCGCGTCCTGATCGCCGGAGGCACCGGCTCGGTCGGCCGCGCTCTCGCGCGAAGGCTCGCGCAAGATCCGGCTACCGCGGTGCGCGTCTTGAGTCGCGGGCCCTACGCCGGCCATCCCGCACACGTCGAGGCCGTCACGGGCAGCGTTCATGAGCCTAGCGTGCTCGATAAAGCGCTCGCCGGCGTGGACGTCGCTTACTACCTGATTCACGGCCTCGATGCCCCCGACTTCGAGCGCCAGGATCGCGCCGCCGCGATCGCGTTCTCGGCCGCCGCGGCGCGCGCCGGCGTCGGGCGCATCGTGTTCCTCGGTGCGCTCGGAGACGAGCGCGAGCCTTTGTCCCCGCACATCCGGAGCCGTCAGGAGACGGGTCGCCTTTTGCGTGCCGGCCCTGTGCCCGTGGTCGAGCTCCGGGCGGCGGTCGTGCTCGCGCCGGGGAGCGCCGTCTTCGAGCTCCTCCGCGGCTTGGCCGAGCGCATCCCGGTGACGATCGTGCCGAAGGGGGCTGACAAGCGCTGTCAGCCCATCGCGCTCGAAGACACGCTGCGCTGGCTCGTCGCCGCAGCGGATCATCCGGAGATGCCCGGCATCCCGCTCGAGATCGGAGGCGCGGAGACGACGACGTACGCTGGTCTAATGCATCTTTACTCGACCCTGCGCGGGCTCGCGCGGCCCGTCGTGCGGATGCCGATCGCGACGCCGAGGCTCTCCGGGTGGTGGATCGGAAGGTTCACGCCGGTGCCGGCGCGGGTCGGCCGCGAGCTTGTGCTCGGGCTCCGTCACGACGCGATCGTCCGGGACCCCCGCGCCCGACGGCTTCTTTCGATCGAACCGCTCTCGCTCCGCGAAGCCATGCTGCGAGCCATCGACGCGAGCGACCTCGGGCGCGCCGTCGATGTCACGGAAAGGTGCGCTCGGCCGTGTTGAATCGAGTCTTTCGGACCGCTGCGCTCGAGCCGCGGCCGCTCCCCGGGCCGGCGGCGCCCCCGCTGATCGGCTATCGCGGAAACCTGCTTTCGCTGATGCACAACCCCATCCGCTACCTCCGGCGGGTCTGGCGCGAGTACGGGAACTTTGCCGCCATTTCAGCGAACGATCCGAGCTTCGTGTGCGCCTTCGGTCCGGAGTACAACCGCGTTTTGTTCTCGAAGGACGCGCTCTTCGACCAGTACTTCACGGTGCTGCCCACCCCCGAGAACTCGCCCCTTTCGCGGTTCATGCGCAACGCGCTCGTCGCCAATGGCGAGGAGCATCGGCGACAGCGTCGCGCCATGGCGCCCCCCTTTCAAAGGCGCCGTAACGACGACTATCGCGACGAGATGGTCGCGGTCGCAGAGGTCGCGTTGGAACCTTGGCGCGTCGGTCAAACGCTCGAGCTCACACGCGCCCTCCGCCGCCTGACGCTCGGCACGATTCTTCAAGTCGTCTTCGGCATCGATGTCTCTCGGGACCCAGCGTTCTTCGCGCAAGCCGAGACCTTGCTCGGCGACTTCTTGGCGCAGCTCGGCTCCAAGCTCGCGATCCTCTTCCCCGTCGACCTGCCGATTTTTCCGTATCGCCGCCTGCTCGAGCACGCCGAGCGCGTGGAAAGCTTCGTGCACGAGCTCCTTCGAACTTCCGCTGTTCGGCGAGACGTCGCGACCATCCCGGGCCAGCTCGACGCCTTGAATCGCGAGCTCGGCAGCACCGATCTCGACGCCGATCTCATCGGTCAGCTCGTCACCTTGCTGCTCGCCGGCCAGGAGACGACGAACAACGCGCTCGCGTGGGTGCTCCTCCTGCTCGCCGAGCACCCGCGCGTCCTGCACGACCTTCGCGACGAGCTTCACGGTGTCGTGCGCGGCGGTGCGCCGACCATCGCGGAGCTCGAGCGCCTGCCGCTGCTCGACGGGGTCATCAAGGAATCGTTGCGCCTGTTGCCCCCTGCGGCCAACGGCGCCCGTCGCACCAAGGCGGAGGTCGTGCTCGGCGAGCACGCCTTACCCGCGGGCTCGGTCGTCATCTTCAGCGAGTATGTCTCGCATCACTTGCCCGAGGTGTTCGAGGAGCCGGAACATTTTCGGCCAGAGCGCTTCCTGTCCTACACTCCCACGGCCTTCGAGTTCTTTCCGTTCGGGGCCGGTGCGCGCTCCTGCATCGGCAATCACTTCGCGATGCTGGAGATGAAGATCGCCGTCGCGCTCATCGTGCAGCGCTTCTCGCCGGAGGTGATCGACGGCACTCGCGTGGACTTCGAGCTCAAACCGGCGCTCGCCCCGCGAAACGGCATTCCCGTCGTCCTCCGTTCGCCGTCCGAGCGCCCGCGCGCAGCGCGCCTGTACGGGGAAATCCACGACGCGGTAACCCTCTCTCACATCGCGTAATCAGGGGTTGCAAGGCTGCTCCCGCGCCCGACCTTCGATGTCGCCCAGCCCTCACGGCCCTCCTTGTCACAGGGAGCGCAAATGCCGTGCCCGTCCGCTGCACCTCGACGTCCCCTTGCCGCAACAGGGCAGGATCGGGAGAACCGGACTCAGCGCATGGCCGCATGGTCCAGCTCGTGGAACGGCCGGATGCCGTGTGCAGCTGCGCGACGCATCGAGCGCGGCGGCTTGAAGTAAGCGAGAACGAAAAGAGGATGGGACCTGAAACAGCTCGCTGAGATCGCCGATGTCATCACCGGTCTAGCTGAGCGCCAGTTCCACCGGATCACCGGATCACCGGGAGCCACCTCGATCGCCGGCGGGTGGCACTGATTCACGCGCGATTGGCGGCGAGTACCACGAGGGCTTCTCGCTCGGCGGTTCAGCTCTAGCGGCCGACTCCCCAGGCGGTAAGAGCCTGTTCGTCGCCCAGTTTCGCCGCGAGTAGCTGCGCCGCAGCCGTCGCGCGGCGCCAGCACGCAAGCGCAAGCAAGGGTGGTCGCGTGGGTGCGAGCGACCGCCTCTGCTCCCGCACGGCAGCCCTTGGCCTTGCTGCCGAAGCGTTTCGTCCTCCACCTTCGCGCTGTCCCTTTCGGTCTCGTCACGCTCAGGCTCCGGCGGTTGCGCGCGGTACCGCGCGCGCGACGCGGCGACCTTCGAGGGCTTCGGCTCCCGGCTGAGCTCGTGCTCGATGAGCGGGCTTCGTGGGACGCGCACGCTCCCGCCACGCCCACGTGGGTCGAACGACAAATATGCCTGAATCGAGATGCTCACGCCCCATGTGGGCGCGACATCACTCGTGAGCGTGTCGCGGAGAGTGAGATGCGCCGCTTCCGGTGGGGCCGCAAGCTCGAGCGCGCGGGGTACCCTGTACTTCGCTCGCCGCTGAGCTCGACGCCCCGGAGACCGCCGCTTGCTCTCTTTTGGGTTGCCCCAACCCTTCCGTGCTCGGCCTTCGGCCTGCGCGCGTCCTGCCTTCCCCAAACCTCTTGCTCGGCGCCGTGCTCGCTCGTGCTC
>JAEZYO010000682.1 GCA_023419055.1 Pseudomonadota bacterium
ACCCTGCAGCTCGGGCGCGACGCCGCGGCCGCCTCCACCGCGCGAGGGCAACGAGACGCGGCGCTGTTGAAGCTCCAGGCGCTGCTCGGCCTCCCCGCGAACACGACGGCGAACGTCTCCGGCCCCCTCGTTCCCGAAGGCGCTCCCCCGCCGCTCGAAGCGATGCTGAAGGGCGTGGACCAGAGCGCGCCGGTGCGCGCCGCGAAGGCGCGGCTCGAAGCGGCTGAAGCGCGCGTTGCTCGAGAGCGGGCCGCCGGCGCACCCACCTTGAGCCTGCTCGCTCAGTACGAGCGAGACGACGGCTCCAACATCGGCACGATCGGGATCGCGGTGCCGCTGCCGATCCTGAACTCGAACGCGCTCGGCAAGGCGACCTCCGCCGCCGAGGTGCGCGCCGCCCAGGCGGACTACGACGCCGTCCGCGCCGCCACGCAGGGCGAGCTCCGCGAACTCCAGGCTCGCTACGACGCGACGCGCAAGGCCCGAGAAAGCCTCGAACCGACCGCCTCCGCGGTGAAGGAAGCGGTCGCGCTCGCCACGCGCTCGTACGAGCTCGGTGAAGGGGACCTCGCGAGCGTTCTCCTGGTGCATCGCGAGGCGCTCGAGGCGGAGCGCGCGCTGCTCGAGATCGAGCATCAGCACGCCGAAGCCAAGATCTTGCTGTTCCTCGCCGCGAGCCGGATCCCACGATGACGACGAATCCACCGGGAGACCGGCGCCGGAGCGCGCTCCCCCTCGTGATGGGCGCGGTCGCCCTGATGGCGCTCAGCGTCGGGGGAACCCTCGCCGTGCAGCACGCCGTGCACCGCCCCGACGCCGAGCACGGCCACGGCGAGCACCCAGAGCGCCACGACGAACACGCCGGCGAAGGCAAGATCCGCCTCACCCCCGAGATGCTCGAGAACGCGAAGGTGACCACGCGCACCTCCGGGCCCGGCAAGGTCGTGATGGCGCTCTCCCTGCCGGGTGAAGTGGCGCTCAACGTGGACCGCGTGGCGCACGTGACCCCGCGCGTGAGCGGCACGGTGCGCGAGGCGAAGAGCCAGCTCGGTGACGTCGTCAAGAAGGGCGACACCCTCGCGATCCTGGACAGCCGCGATCTCGCCGAGATGCAACGTGAGGCCCTCGCCGCGAAAGAGCGGCTCGAGCTCGCCGAGATCAATTTCAAGCGCCAGGAGCAGCTCTGGCAGGAGAAGATCTCCGCCGAGAAAGACTACCTCGCGGCCAAGCAGGCGCTCGCCGAGGCCAAGATCGAGCACCGCGCTGCGAGCCAGAAGCTCGCTGCGGGAGCAGGCGCTCGCACGGCGGGAGGAGGGCTCGTGCTCACGGCGCCGCTCGACGGCACCATCATCGAGAAGCACGCCGTGGTGGGCGAGGTCCTGAACGACGACAAGCTCGCGTTCGTGGTGGCGGACCTCTCCACGCTCTGGGTCAACGTCACCGTCTACGCGAAGGACCTCACGCGCGTCCACGTCGGTCAGAAGGTCATCGTGCGCGCCGAGGGCATCGCAGAACCTGCCTACGGCGAGCTCAGCTACATCGACCGCGTGGTCGGAGAGCAGACCCGGTCGGCCACGGCGCGCGTCGTGCTCTCCGAGCCACCGCCCAAGTGGCGCCCGGGGTTGTTCGCCACCGCCGAGATCGTGCTCGAGGAGGTCGAGGCGCCGATAGCGGTCCTGCAGGACGCGGTGCAGCGCGTCGACGGGAAGAGCGTCGTCTTCGTCAAGGAAGGCGAATTCTTCGTGACGCACGCGGTCACCACCGGTCGTCAGGGCTTCGCGACGGGCGCGAACCGAGAGGTCCTGGTCGAGGTGCTCGGCGGCCTGAACGCCGGCGAGATCTACGCCGCGGAAAACAGCTTCATCTTGAAGGCGGAGCTCGGCAAGGCCGCCGCCGGTCACGAGCACTGAGATGCTGACGCTGCTCTCGAAGCTCCTCGCGTTCTCGGTCGCGCACCGCTGGTTCGTGCTGGTCGTCACGCTCGCGATCGGCGCGTTCGGCGTCTACAACTTCAACCGCCTCCCGATCGACGCCGTCCCGGACATCACGAACGTCCAGGTCCAGATCAACACGCCGGTCAAAGCCCTTTCGCCGGTCGAGGTCGAGCGGCAGGTGACCTTCCCCATCGAGTGGGCCATGGGCGGCATCCCCAAGCTCACTCAGGTCCGTTCGCTCTCGCGCTACGGGCTCTCGCAGGTGACGGTCATTTTCGAGGACGGAACCGACATCTACTGGGCGAGGCAGCTCGTGAGCGAGCGGCTCGCCTCGGCGAAGGCGAGCTTGCCGCCAGGCCTGGCCGAGCCCGAGCTCGGCCCCGTCGCCACGGGCCTGGGCGAAATCTACCTGTGGACGCTCGAAGCGGACCCGAAAGCACGCCGCCCCGACGGCCAGCCCTATGGCCTCACCGACCTCCGCACCCTTCAGGATTGGGTGGTGCGGCCGCAGCTCCGCACCGTGCGGGGCGTGACGGAGGTGAACTCGATCGGCGGCTTCGAGCGCGTGTACCAGGTGGCGCCGGATCCAGCGCGCCTGGTCGCGTACGATCTCTCATTTCGCGACGTGCTCGAGGCGCTCGCAGAGAACAACGCCAACGCTGGCGCGGGCTACATCGAGCACAAGGGCGAGCAGTACCTGATCCGCTCGACCGGCCTCGTTCAAAGCGAGCAAGACATCCGCGAAATCGTGGTCGGCCACCGCGGAGAGACGCCGATCCGAGTGAGCGACATCGCCGAGGTCGGGCTCGGCGAGGAGCTCCGCACCGGAGCTGCCACCGAAGACGGCAAGGAGACGGTGATCGGCACCGCGATCATGCTCGTCGACGAGAACAGCCGCAAAGTATCGCGCGCCGTCGACGCGCGCCTGAAGACCGTCAACAAGTCTTTGCCGCCCGGCGTGCAGGCGAAGACGGTCTACGATCGCACCTACCTCGTCGACGCGACGCTCCGCACCGTGAGAAATAGCCTCTTGGAAGGCGCCGCGCTCGTGATAGCGGTGCTGTTTCTCTTGCTCGGAAACTTTCGGGCCGCGCTGATAGCCGCGCTCGCCATCCCGTTCTCCATGTTGATCGCCGTCACCGGCATGGTGGAGACGGGGACGAGCGGGAACCTGATGAGCCTCGGCGCCATCGACTTCGGCCTGATCGTCGACGGGTCGGTGATCATCGTCGAAAACTGCGTGCGGCGCTTCGGCGAAGAGCAGCACCGCCTGGGGCGCGTGCTCACGAGAGAAGAGCGCCTGCGCCTGTCCTTCGAGGCCTCGCAGGAGGTGCGGCGCGCGACCATCTTCGGCGAGCTCATCATCTGCATCGTGTACCTCCCGATCCTGACGCTGACCGGGATCGAGGGGAAGATGTTCCGGCCGATGGCGATCACGGTCGTGCTGGCGCTCGCTGCCGCCACCGTGCTCTCGATGACCTTCATCCCGGCGCTGGTCGCGATCCTGCTCCGCGGCGAGGTCTCGGAGCGGCCGAACGTCTTCATGTCCG
Source organism: Pseudomonadota bacterium (assembly GCA_023419055.1). Next base: position 3,485 of record JAEZYO010000682.1, read on the forward strand.
CGGCGCGCCGCTTCTACGAGCGAGCGCTGCGCTGGAACCTCGCGCATCGCCCGGCGGTGCTCGGCGCAGTCTCGGTGATCGTCGCCGCTTGCCTCGGCGCGGCCGTGACGCTCGGCAGCGAGTTTGCCCCCAAGCTCGGGGAAGGCGCGCTCGCGATTCAGCCGGCGCGCATTCCCTCCATCAGCCTGAGCACGAGCCTCGAGCTCCAGAAGCAGCTCGAAAGAACGCTACGGGAGCGCTTCCCGGACGAGGTGGAGCACGTGTTCGCGCGCACCGGCACCGCGGAGGTCGCGACGGACCCGATGGGCCCCAACGTGTCGGACACGTACCTGATGCTGAAGCCGCGCGACCAATGGAAAAAGGCCTCCACTCAGGAAGAGCTCGCCGAAAAGATGGAGGCGGTGCTCGAAGAGCTGCCCGGGCAGAACTACGAGTTCAGCCAGCCCATCGAGCTCCGCTTCAACGAGCTCATCTCGGGCGTGAGGAGCGAGGTGGCGGTCAAGGTCTTCGGTGACGATCTCGACGTGATGCTGCGCGAGGCGCAGAAGATCGCGACCGTCCTCGCCGAGACGCCCGGCGTCGCCGACCTGAAGGTCGAGCAGGTGACCGGCCTACCCGTCCTCACCATCGACGTCGACCGGCGCGCCATCGCGCGCTACGGGCTGAACGTCAGGGACGTCCAGGCGGTCGTGGAGGCCGCGATAGGCGGCGTCAGCGCGGGTGAAGTCTTCGAAGGCGATCAGCGCTTCGATCTCGTCCTGCGCCTGCCGGACAACATCCGCCGCGACCTCGACGCGCTCGAGAACCTACCCGTGGCGATCCCCATTCTGAGTGACGTCCCGGCGAACGCCACTCACGGAGACTCCGACTTCCGGTCACGCGGAGCGCGCCAGGGCTTCGTGCCGCTCGGCGCCGTCGCGCGCATCGCGATCGAGGATGGGCCGAACCAGGTGAGCCGTGAGAACGGCAAGCGCCGCGTGGTCGTGCAGTGCAACGTCCGCGGTCGTGATCTCGGCGGCTTCGTCTCCGACGCAGAGGAGCGCATCGAGCAGGATATCAAGCTGCCTTCAGGCTACTGGATCGAGTGGGGCGGCCAGTTCGAGAACCTGATCGCCGCGCGACGCCGCCTTTCGCTGGTGGTGCCGGTCGCGCTGCTCTCGATCTTCGGCCTGCTCTATCTCTCCTTCGGCACGGTCAAGAACGCGCTCCTCATCTTCACAGGGGTACCGCTCGCGCTCACCGGGGGGATCCTCGCCCTGTTCGTGCGCGATCTCCCGATCTCGATTTCGGCGGCGATCGGCTTCATCGCGCTCTCGGGCGTCGCGGTGCTGAACGGGCTCGTGATGGTCACGTTCATCGAGAACCTACGCCACGGCGGAGAACGTCTGGAGGACGCGGTCCTGCACGGCTCCGTCGCGCGCCTCCGCCCGGTGCTCATGACCGCGCTCGTCGCGGCGCTCGGGTTCGTCCCCATGGCTCTCGCCACGGGTACCGGTTCGGAGGTGCAGCGCCCGCTCGCCACGGTCGTGATCGGTGGCATCCTCTCTTCCACCGCGCTCACGCTGCTGGTCTTGCCGGTTCTGTATCGGATCTTCCACCGCGACGAGATCGAAGGCGAACGCAACTGAGGGTCCAAGGCGGAGCCTCCTTTCTCGGAGATCCGCTAGATCGAGGAGCGAAACACGTCGTCGGTGTTCGCCGCCGTTACCGCTCGGTGCACCCAGCTCTCGAGTTGCTCCAGATCGCGGCACGCGGAGATCCGAGCTAGCTGCTCTTCGCTCGGCTTCAGCCCCCGAGCCGCGAGCACCGCCAAGAGGGCCCTAGCCTCGCCCTCAGCGCGTCCGATGGCCTCACCCTCTGCACGAATCTTCGTGTGCCAGCGCTCGTAGATGTCTTGGGTATCCATCAGGAACTCCTTGGCTCAGCGTCGCTGGGTTCGTGTGGGTAGTTTTAGCCGATCGAGGTGCAAACGTACCATGAGGGGACACGATGGCGCCGACGGGGTCGTCGAGCCCCCCTCGCGTCAAGCTCGCCCTTCGCGAGACGCAGGGTTTTCTCGGCTCCGAGGATCCGGAGGAGGCGCGTCTCCTCCGAGCGCGGGAGCTCGCTCGTCACGATGAGTCGCGTCCTGATCGCGCGTGCCCCCCCAGTAGACTCCGTCAGGCCAACCTTCATGCCGAAACTCGAGCTCGGTCAGGGCGAGCGTCGGGCGCCCTCCCGCAATGATCCAAAGCCACGGTTCCTCCTTCCGTGGCGGAATGCGGGCGGGATGGCGCAGGAAGAACCCGACCGTCCTAGAGCCTGGCCACCGCCGTTAGGTCGGTCACAGGGCTCGTGAGTTGCTACTTTTCTGCGAAGCAACTCCGCGCCTGACCGCCTATTCTACTCGACCGGAAAGAGCGTGTACGACATCGAGAGCCGGATCCGCTCGGCTACCCGCTCGAGCTCTTCGAGCGAGAAGGGCTTCTCGAGGATCGCAGCGACGTCGAGCTCGTGCAGCTCGGGCAGCGGCTCGGTCGACGCGACGTCGGCGGTCAGCACGGTGCGGAGCGGCGTCTCGTGTGACCGAAACCGGGTCTTGATTGCGGAGATGAGCGGCCCCCTCTGGACGCGGGCCACGTACTCACTCAGCACCAAGAGCAGGTGGTGGTTCGAAATTTGGTTGAACGTGAGGAGCGCGGGACCGACCCAGGACGCTTTCTCACAGACGCGAACCTCGAAGCCCGCGCGCTCCAGGGTGTTCTGCATGAGGTGACTCAGAGCGGGGTCGGTCTCGACGAGCAACGCGAGCGGCATGCGCACGCTCCTGCACGCCGCGTGCCGCCTCGCCCAGTCCGATTCGCGCGCTCGAATGAGGTCCGGTTCGACCGCCGTGTGCCAATTGGGAACGACGCGTAGCGCGAGGAGTCACCGGAGCAGCCCATGAAATTTGCGCCCGTGGCGCGAGTAGTTGCGTCCGCAACCAATCTGAGCCAGGCTCACGAACCATGGTGGACGCCGCGGATCCGACGCTCTCCCTGCGCGCCCAGGTGCAAGCATTCGTGCGCCGCTTCGGTCTTTTGGACGATTCGCGCACTCCCTGCGGCAAGCCCCTGCCGCTCTCGCACGCTCATGCCCTCGCGGTCCTGCTCGAGCGCCACCATCGCGGCGACCGTACCCTCCACAAAGATCTCACTTTCGCCTTGGGGCTCGACAAGAGCAACGTCGCCCGGCTCTGCGCCCGCATGCAGGATGCCGGACACATCACGCAACAGCGCCCGGCGGACGATGGCCGGGCGCGTGAAGTCGTTCTCACCGCGAAGGGACTCAAGCTGGCCCGTGAGGTCGACTCGGCGAGCCGACAGCGGTTCGAGCGGGTGCTGCGAGCCATGCCGGCCGGGGAGCGAAAGCGGGTGCTGCAAGCGCTCCAGATCTTGAACGAGGCCGTCGAAGCAGTGCACGAAGAGGAGGCAGTTTCGTGAGATTCGTGAACATCGTCGTTATCGCGCTGTTGGGGCCGAGCGCTTGTCGCAGTGCGACCGAAGCAGCGCCGTCGAGAGCGAGCGCCGACGCGCCACGCGCGGACGTGCCGTCAGCCCATGCCACGCTCGCCGAGCTCGATCGGCGTACCCCGGTGCCGCTCTTACCGATGATGGCGCAGCACCAGAAGGAGAACATGCGCGACCACCTGGTCGTGGTGCAGGAAATCGTGACCAGCCTCGGAAGCGGTGATTTCGAAGGTGTGGCCCGCGCGGCCCAGCGCATCGGCTCTTCACCACAGATGAACGCGATGTGTTCGCACCTCGGCGCCGGAGCTCCGGGTTTCACCGAGCAGGCGCTCGCCTTCCATCGCATCGCGGACGAGATCGGCGCCGCCGCTCGCACCCGCGACCAGGCTGCCGTTCTCTCGGCGCTCGGGAAGACCATCAGCGCCTGTACGGGGTGCCACGCCACCTACAAGCAAGAAGTGGTTCCCGAGCTCGCCGAGCACCACTGATCGCTGCCTCATGACGAGGGTCGGACCACGAGCTTGCCGGAAATCATGTTCATCCCACACTTGAACTCGTACTCACCGGGAGCAAGCTCGGACAGGTGGATCACCACCGGCTTGCCCTCCGGGAGGGCCTGGCGAATCCCCAGCGTTGGGAACACGACCTCGCTCGAACAATCGCTGGATTCCTGGCGAACGAACCTGAGCTGCACGTGCTCGCCCTGCACGACCTCGATCCGCTTCGGCTGGTAGCCGCGCCGAACGACGATCTCGATCTCCCGAACTCGAGCGTGCGAGCTCTCGGCCCGCGCCTCCGAGGGCACGGAGAGCACCGCGCCTGCGAGGAAGGACAGTCCGGCAGCGGTGAGAAGGCGTCGTCGAAGGGTCATGGGCTTCATTTTCCTGGCTCCTGACTTGCTGACGCAGGCCCTGCCACGCCATTACAGGTCGCTTCGCGCCAGGCGCTTCAGCCGCAACGAATTCAAGAGCACGGAGACGCTGGACAGTGACATCGCCGCGCTCGCCAGGACCGGCGAGAGGAGCCAGCCCGTGAAGGGGTAGAGGACACCTGCGGCGATCGGGATGCCGAGCAGGTTGTAGACGAACGCCCAGAACAGGTTCTGGCGGATGGTCCCGAGCGTACGCCGGGCCAGGCGCAAGGCAGCCGGCAGGCCCGAGATCCCCGCGCGCAGGAGGGCGATGTCGGCGGCGGCGACGGCGATGTCCGTCCCCGTCCCGACCGCAACTCCTACGTGAGCGCCAGCCAGCGCGGGCGCGTCATTGATACCGTCCCCCACCATCGCGACGACGCGACCACGTTCTCGCTCCTGCGCCACGATGCGCGCCTTGTCCTCGGGTTTCACCTCGGCGAAGACACGCTCGATCCCGAGCTCCCGGGCCACGGCTTTGCCGGCGAGCTCGCGGTCCCCGGTGATCATCGCCACTTCGATCCCGAAGCGTCTCAAGGCGGCGACGGCGAGCTTCGCGTCGTCCGTCGCGCGATCGGCGACGGCAATCAGGCCGGCGAGGACTCCATCGGCCGCGACGAACGAGGGCGTTCGCCCACCCAGAGCCAGCTTTTCTGCTGCTGCTTCGAGCGGGGTCGCGTCGACTCCGACCTTGGCCAGCCAGGCGCTGGTCCCGATGCGAACGAGGCGCCCCTCGACTCGCCCTTCCACGCCGTATCCCGCTTCGCT
>JAEZYO010000793.1 GCA_023419055.1 Pseudomonadota bacterium
ATGCGGTCGAGGGGGTTCAAATCGGGCCGATGATGAGCGCCTCGTGCCGACGGCGTCGAGATGTTTCCGCGAGCCCTGCAACGCTCAGTTGCAGGGCATCACGCGAGCGATGCGAGCCGACGTCGAATTACTGCCGGAAGCAGGGTAGGCGGCGCTGCCGTCCGGGAACGCCTTGAAGGCGAGGTAGTTGTGGTCCTTCACGTTGATGGTGAACTGCGAGCCCACGGTCGCTCCAGTGCCGGAGTCTCGGACCTGGGCGGCCATGCTGCCGCCGGACTCCCAGGTGAGCAGCATGTGGCTCGGGCCGTAGCTCACGAGGTGCGGGTGCTGAGACGCGCCGGCGTTCGAAATCGTCTGGTCCGACGCGCCGTTCGTGAAATGCTCGAGCCTGATCTGGCCACCCTGGCTCCAGGCCGCCCAGTAGCCCGGGGTGCTCGACAGCACGAGGTCGCCGTTGAACAACGTGCCGTCGCACGTACCCGTCGCGACCGTCTCGTAGGGGCTCGGCTGCGCGATGCGGCAGTTGTTGTCGGTCGCGCACACGGTGACGAAATGCTTCGTGCGCGGATCCCACACCATGCGCGTGGTCCAGCTGTGGCTGCAGCCGACCTGAAATGAGTCCGGGTGGTTCGTGATGGGGCTGCCGCTGCCGCTGACCACTTGCATGCGATCACCCTCGTGGATGTCGACGCAGCTGCCGTTCTGGACGGTGATTCCGATGCAGAAGTACGCGGCGTAGTTCTCACCGTCGAAGGCGATGCGCCCGTGGTGCTGGTAGTGTCCCCAGACGAAGCGCGCCCCGTTCTGATAGCCGCTGAGGCTCGAGTTCAAGTTGGTGACGGGCGTGGCCCAGACTTCGTTCCCCGCGTTGTCGAAACGAACGAGGAGGCTGTCGTAACAGGGCGCCGAGGTGCCACCGCAGAGCGGGCCGGTGCCGCACTGGTGAGAGCCGCTGCCCGTCGCGCTGCGGGTCAGCATCACCACGCCGCCGTCTTCGTCCGCGTGGAGATCCTGCAGATCGACGCCGGGGACGCTGAAGGGCGTACCGACGAGCTGATCGTTGCAGTCGAGCTCTCCGATGTAGATTTGCCCATTCGTGCCGCGGACCGCGATGCGCGAGCCGCCAGAAGGGAGCGCCGCGATCGCCATCGGCAGCGGGTCGGTGTCCCACTCGCTGCCGTAGCCCGTGACGGTGACTCCCAGGTCGATTTCGGTGACCTTCACCGTAGGGGCGCTGCACGTGCCGACGGGTCGCTCGCAGGCCGTCGAAGAGGTGCCGCCGCTTCCACCCGCGCCGCTCGAGCCCGACGTTCCTCCACTGCCCGACGCGCCGCCCGCACTCGCGCCACCCGTGCTACTTCCGCCGCTCGCACCTGCGGCTCCGCCCGCACTCGCGCCACCCGTGCCACTTCCGCCGCTCGCACCTGCGGCTCCGCCCGCACTCGGAGCGCCGGCGGAACCTGCTGCTCCGCCGGTCGTGCCGGTGGCACCTCCGGCGCTATTGGCACCGCCGCTGCTCGTCACCCCGCCGGTAGCAGTGGCGCCACCAGCGCCGGTGTTCGACGCGCCTCCGCTGTTCCCGGGAGTCTGGGGTTCGGAGCTGCACGCGGAAGCGAACGTCAGGCCGCCGATGAGCCACCAGGCGCTCGAGCTCGACCTACCGGCGGAGAATGCGGAGAGCATGGGTCATGCTGCCTTTCGGGGCTGGGGGCCCGCCGCATACGGTGCCTTCCCGTTCGAGAATCGATCAGAAAACGCGAGACCGACTGCGCCGCACCAACCGTGCTCGAAAATTGCGTCTACGATGCCGCCGGCTGGCCGCTTTGAGCGCTGCAAGTGCCGCCTGGCTCACCCCGGCCGTCACGCGCGCGTACCACTCTTTGATCGATGGCGACTACTTCCGGGTGCTGCTGTTGGCGAGGCTTCGAGCCTGGCTCCCGACTGCGGACGGGAGCTCAGAAGACGAGCGCCACGTCCCTCGGATCGTGCGGATTGACACGAACTTCGAGCTCGGCGCCCGGTTGGGCGCGCGGGATCGCGATCTGCGTGACGACGCTCGTCGTCTCCGCGCGGTAAGCGCCGAAATGCGGGTGGTACACATCGACGACCGCGTGGATTTCGGGGTTGTAGTTCACGAGGCGCCCCGTTTGCTGCACGCTGATCAGCCGACCCCGCACCGGGATCCCCGTCTGCGCGAGCTCCGCCTTCGCGGCCAAGCCGTTCACCATCGCCGAGGCTTGACCCAACATCCCGCTGAACTGCGGGAGCACCGCGAGAGCCACACCGACGAAGGTCGCGCCTGTCAAGAAGGACGCGATGCCGGTGATGACATCGACGGCGAAGAAGGAGACGACACCACCTACGATGCAAAGAGCGCCGACGCCGATGAAGGCATACTTCATCCATTTCATCATGCCGCCGGCGTTCGACAGCGCGGCCTGCGCCTGTCCGTAGGGTTGATGAGCGTTCGAGCCTTGTCCCAGGAAACCACCGAGTTGCATGACATCGTTCTCCTTGCCTCGAGTCTTTCGAGGTCGGCACGGCGAAGAGCACGAAGCGCGCCAATGGGTTCGAACCACGAATTCCCGGAGAATCGCGCGGTGGACGGCGCCGTTCGGGGTGTGCGCCGTTCGTGCGCGATCCGTGCGCGCACACCCTCTGGCCGGGCGGCATCCGGGAGCTCGCTACGCGGTCGGTCCCGTCCCGAAGGCTCAGCGCGCCTTGAAGATGCGCTCGAGAGCACTCGAGAGCGGGGTCGTCGGCCGACCGAGGAGGCGTGAGAGGTCGCCGGACTCCACCAAGAGGTCGCCTCGCTCGAGCCCGGAATCCCCGTCGGCGAGGAGCTTGGCGTACCCCTCCGGGACACCGAACTTCCGGAGCGTCGCCGTGTAGTCGGCTTCGGAGAGGTCCCGGTAGACGAGGGGCTTACCCGTCACTCGCGCGATCTCCGCGGCTATTTCGCTCAGCGTGTAGGCTCGGTCACCGCCGAGCTCGTAGACCTGGTTCTCGTGGCCGCCCGTCGTGAGCACTACCGCGGCTGCCTCGGCGTAGTCGGCGCGAGTCGCGACCGAGACCCTGCCGTCACCCGCCGCGCCCGGCATCACACCGTGCTCGAGCAGGGGGCCCACATTGTCGGTGTAGTTCTCGATGTACCAGCTGTTGCGCAGGAACACGAACGGCACGCCCGACGCGCGCAGGATGCCTTCGGTCTCGCGGTGGTCCGCGATGAGGCGGATCTTCGAGGTGTCGGCGTGGGCGCCGCTCGTGTAGGCGAAAAGCGCGACACGCGCGCGGCTGGCCGCTTCGATCACGGCGCGGTGCTGCTCGACGCGCTGAGGCTCGAAGCCTGAAATGAGGAGCACGCGGTCGACTCCGGAGAGCGCGGCGTCGAGCGTCCGCGGCTTGTCGTAGTCGACGGTCCTCACCTTGACGCCTCGAGCGGCGAAGGCTTGCGCCTTGTCGGGGTCGCGCGCCCCGGCGATGACTTCCGTCGCGGGAACGCCCTTTCGGAGCAGGCTCTCCACGACCAGACGACCCAATTTTCCGGTGGCACCCGTGACGAGAATCATGGCTTCCTCGGCTCCTCCTTTTGAGCGTGCGCCTGGGCGCCGCAGGCTTTCTCTAGCTCCGCTACTTACGCTGGGGAAGTACGTACCTTGTGGTAAGTATGGGTGGTGCGCGCCTCGTCACGGACCCTCGCCGGCGACCTCCACGCGGTGAACTGCCCCTCTCGGCAGATTTTGGACCACGTGACCAGTCGCTGGGGAGTGCTGGTGCTGCTCGCCTTACTCGAGCGCACTCATCGCTTCAGCGAGCTTCGCCAGCGCGTCGGCGGCGTCAGCGAGAAGATGCTGGCGCAGACCCTGCGTACCCTCGAAAGTGACGGCTTCGTGAACCGTCACGCCTTTGCCGAGGTCCCGCCGCGCGTGGAGTACGAGCTTACCGCCATGGGGCGGGAAGTGGCGGGGCACGTCAGCGCGCTCGGGGATTGGATCCTCGAAAACCTCGGGCGCGTCCAGGCAGAACGGCGCAAGCGCGGGCGCACCAGCGTCCGGCGCTGGAAATAGGTGTCGCTCAACCGAGCTCGGCGTCGATGTGGGCGAGTCCGAGCTCGGTCCCTTCGCGGCGCTCACGGATGTCGGCGCGGCCGTCGAGCACGACGACCTGTTCGGTAAAGAGCATCGTCGTCGTCCCCCTGTCCGAGACGAATTCGACGGTCACGAGTGAAACCGAGATTCGGGTTTCGCCCAGGCAGAGGTCGTACGTGTAGACGATGCGCTCGGGGGCCACGATGTCCAGGAAGCGTGCCTTGACGACTTGGATCGAGCCGTCATTCATGACGACGCGGCTCGTTTCTAGCCCATCCACGCGAAAATCGAGCTCGTACTCCACCGTGCCCGTGTCTTCATGGCAGCTCGACCAGCGGCGTTTCTTGACGGGGTCGGACCAGGCCGCGAACACGCGCTCTCGAGGAGCCGCGAACCTGCGTTCGACGACGAAGCTATCGTGGGTAGCGGACCTTCTCGGCATCTTGGTCATTCGTCTTGGCTCTCTTCGGCGAGGAGGCGGTCCAGGCGATCGAACTGATCGTTCAGGGCGGCCCTGCGCTCCGACACCCAGCCGTCGATGGCGGAGAGGGCCTGCGGAGAGAGCTGGTAGGTGCGAACTCGGCCGCTCTTCTTCGATCGCACGAGGCCGCCGAGCTCCATCACCCTGAGGTGTTTCATCACCGAGGGCAGCGCCATGCCGAGCGGCTCGGCGAGCTCCTTCACCGAGGCGGGACCTTGACTCAAGCGCTCGACCATTCCGAGCCGAGTAGGGTCGCCGAGCGCCTGGAACACGCGCTCGAGCTCCACGCCGCGCGCGCCCTCGCGACGTCTCCGATCAGGAGGAAGCCTGCTCGAGAGGCTCAAGGG
>JAEZYO010000822.1 GCA_023419055.1 Pseudomonadota bacterium
CTGCAGACCATCATTGAACCCGCTGAGCTTGGAGACGACGAAGAGGGCTCGTCGATGTTGCTCCCGCACGGTGTCACGGACCTCCGCTCCGAGCTCGAGCCAATCGAGCGCCGCGCTCGAACCGCGAGCGGTGTCACCCCACGCATCGAGGGTGACGGTGGTGAGATCGAACGAGAGCTCGGCGCGGCTCTCGGATGGGTTCGCGGGATCGAGCTCGAGCGTCCCGTTCGCCTGGCTCAAGCTGCCGCTAGGAGTTCCGCCCTTCGCCGGTAGGGAGAAGGTCACCCGACTGCTTTCGCTGTCGAGCGTGTACTTTCGAGAGAGCACCGAGGGACGCGTGGCGCTCGCGCTCGGGAGGCTCGACGCTCCGAAGGCCGGGTTCTCCCAGGGTTCCGTGCGAGGCTTGGGCGCTTCCTGCTTGCGGCAGCCCGCGAGCAGAACGGCGAAGGCGAGGAGGAGAGGGAGCGCTTTCAATGCCATAGTCCGATGGCGACACCCCACCCGAAGTATCCTCGGGCAGCATCGAGCGCGCCTGAAAGCCGCCACTCCGTCCCGTCGGAGAAGAGGCCGAACACTCGCCAGGGAAAGAGCTTCTGATCGAGGCCGAAGGTCACGTGGATGCGGTCTCCCTCGTTGTTGTCGCTGAAGCGCGTCGGCTCGTAGTAAGAGCCGGCGCGGACGCGCGTCCAGCGCGGCAAAATCTCGGTCTCCACGGCGGCCCGCGGTGACAGGCTGATCTTCTCTCCCGAGCGCTGGACTCGGCGCGCCAAGAACGACTCCACGCCCACCGCGTCCTCGACGGCGCCGCTCACGAGCAGCGAACCCGTGACGAGCACGAAGAAGCGCTCCATCGAGGCATAGCGCAAGACGAGCGCGCGGTCGGCGCGCTGCTCGGCGCGTTCCAGCGCGGCGTCGTCGAGCGCTTGCTGGACGCTCGCCTCCGAGTCGAGCGCATCGCTCAGGGCGGCGGTGTCACGACCTTCGGCGCGAGCTCGAGCGAGTTCGTGTCGCTTGCGGCGTTCACGCTCGCGGGCGCGCCAGGCGAGGTAGCGGCGCAGCTTGAGCACGAGGTCGCTCGGATCCACGAAGCGCGGGTTCAGCGGTCGAGGTCCGAACTGGATCGCGGCTCCGACGTTGAGATCCCAGGGCAGGGCGACCTCGTCCGGGAGCCAGAGCTCGTTCGACGGGTCGCCCTGATAGACGATGCGCTGCTGGCTCTCGGCGCTGGCCTCGGTGTTGACCGCGGTTCGAAATGCTCCGCCGACGCGAAACGGGTGGTCGTTCGGCTTCCACACGAAGCCGGTCTCGAAGCCCGCCCCGACCGTGCTGAAGAGCGTCCGTTCTCCGCTCGGCGACTGGCTGTTCACGTCGAGCGCCAGCGTGCGCGCGCCGATGCCGACCGCGAGCTCGCCGTCCGCGAACGAGTGAGCGAGCTGCAAATGGCCCACCGCGATCTGTCCGTTGAGCTGGTCGCCCTTTCGCCCGAGCGCGTCGTCGGCGCGGTTCAGGTTGTAGTTCTGGAGATCCGTGGTGAGCCCGAAGCCCCAACGCCCGAACGTGAGGTTTACCGCGATGCCGAGGAAGACGAAGCCGCTCTGCTCGGGCTGTCCGATGTCGGTGCGCTTGCCGGAGTTGAAGAAGTCCGTGTTCGACACCGTGGACGGGAAGGTGATGCCGATGCCGAGGTCGTAGTCGAAGTGGTCGCGCGAATAGAGCGTCCTCACCGCGGGCGAGGCGGGATTCTGGGAATCGCCGTCGACGCCCTCGGCCATCGCCACGAACGCGCCGGCGAGGCCCGTGACGCGCGTGCTCGCCAGCACCGGACCTTGATAGAGATCGATCGAATAGCGATTCGTGCGGATCGGTTCGCCCTCGGCCGGCAGCTGTCCTTCTGCCCGCGCGACTGCGAACAGCGTGGCGAGCCCGAGCGCGAGCCCGAGCCTCGGGATCACCCTCCGGCCCCGCCAGTCCGCGCCAGCCGGATCTCCGTCGCGATCACGCTGACGAGGATCCCGATGGCGCCGAGCGCGAAGATGCACAACATGGGCCCCGCGAGCCCGAGCACTGCCGCAATCAACGTCAATAGGACGAAGGTGTCGCGCTTGAAGAGGGGCTGGATCAGCGCCAGCGGCCCCGTGCCCTGTCCCTGGCTGAGCGGGTACTTGAGCAGGTCCCCGGAGCCGATCTTGATCAGGTAGCGGTATTCGAGCGTGCTCACGATCACGCCGCAGGTCACGGTCACGATGCCCGCCGCGAGGTAGAGGTCGAGCCCCGTTGTCCGATACAGGCCGAGCCCCAAGCCACCGAAGAAGCCGTAGTTGGTGAGGTCGTCGCCGATGGTGTCGAGCCACTCCCCGGTGCGCGAGCCGCGGTGGGTCACGCGGCTCATCTCTCCGTCACAGCCGTCGAGCACGCTCTGCGACTGGAACAAGAACGCCCCGATGACGACGCTCGCGTAGTCGCCGCGCGAGGCGAACCAGGCGCCCAAGAGGCCGATCCCGAGGATGAAGACGGAGACCTGGTTCGGCAGGAGCTTGGTCTTCACGAGCACGCGAGTGAGCGCGAGCGAGATGTAGCGGTTCAAGTAGCGCGAGGTCCAGCCGTCCTGCTTTTTTCGCAGCGATCGGAACAACAAGCGCTCGGCTTCCTGCGCGAGCGCGTCGTTCGTGACGTCGATGGGATCGAAGCCCCAGGCTTCTGCGAAGGGAAAGCGCTCGTGCGCGAGATCGCGCGAGAGGGGGGGCGTGGCGCTCACGTCGTCGCGCGCGGCGATGGCCTTGAAGAGCCCACGATGGATCAGCTGACTCGAGCGCACGCGGATCGAGCGTGCTCGGGCGGGTACGGCGTCGAGCAGCGGGATCCGGATGCGAGGATCGGCGAGGAGTGGAGACAGCTCGCGGGAGCAGACGACACCGGTCGCACCCGCCGCTTGAGCGTCGAGCGCGAGGCGCTCTGCGAGCGAGAGGCCGCCGATTCGGCGGCCGGGGTCGCCACCGGGGTTCGGCGGGTCTAGTACGAGCACCCAGGCTGAGCTCATCGCGAGCGTAAGATAGCGTCGAAATCCACCGAGAAGGCCAGCGCTCCCGCGCAGAGGGCACGCGGGTGGTGCCTTTTCGGCTCCGCATCGTATAGTCCGCCCGTGCCCTACTCCGCCGAGTTTCGTTGTTTCAATGGTTGTGAAGGTTCGTGGCCGGTCACGCGACCGATCTACCGCTGCCCGAAGTGCGGCGGCCTGCTGTCGGTCGTTCACGACATGGAGGCCTTGAAGGACCGCAGCGGCGGCAGTTGGATGAAGCTCTTCGACGAGCGCTACAAGCAGAACGTCTGGCCGTACGGATCCGGGGTCTGGGGTAAGCGCGAGTGGGTGATGCCGAACATGCCGGACGACCTGATCGTCTCCATGTACGAGGGTGGGACCAACCTCTTTTGGGCCGACCGGTACGGCAAGACGCTCGGGCTCGACGACCTCTGGGTGAAGCTCTGCGGCAACAGCCACAGCGGCTCGTTCAAGGACCTCGGCATGACCGTGCTGGTGAGCGTCGTCCGCCAGGCGATCAACGAGGGGCTCAAGGT
>JAEZYO010000824.1 GCA_023419055.1 Pseudomonadota bacterium
TCGGGTTGCGAATCGTTGGTCGCGAACACCGCGTCCCCGGCGATGGTGTCCGTGAAGGCCGAGGAGCCACAGATCACGTTGTCGTTGCTCCCGCCTTCCGAGACGCAGTGCCGCGCCGTCAGGATCAAGTTGGGCGCGATCAGGGTACCGGTGCAGAGCGCCCCGGCTCCTTCGTGATGCGTGATGAGCGCGAACACGCTCTCGTGGGTCTCGTCGAGAGCGCCGTCGGCGATCGCGTGCTCGCTCACCCCTAGCGGTTCGTCGGCGCCCGCCGCGCTGCAAGCCGAGAGACCAAGCGCGACCGCGAGTGCCGATAGACGAAGGCGCATGAGCCGAAAAACTTTAGACCCGCCACTCGAGCGCCGCCAGGGCCGGCGAGAAATCGCCTATAAAATTCGGCCTCGCGTGAAACACATCAACCCGGGGCGGCGTCTTTGCAGCAACGGACCCCGGTCGAATAGTCGTAGTAAATCGCCGCGTGTGAGCTCACTTTGGCCTCGCACCCCTGCGTCGTCATGCGGGCGTAAAAGCCTCCGACGAACTCCGGGGGCTCGGCCTCGACCCACTCGTCCAGGTTCCCCACCATGTCGTAGAGCTTGCCCGAGCCCCAGTCGCTCGCGCAAGACGCGGTCCCCCCGGTCAGGCGCAGGAGCGGATCTCGCCCGCCCTCGCTCACCAGGTTGAGGCGCGGATCGCGGTGCCCGAGCGAGGCGTTCGCGTGAAGAACGGCCGCTGGATGGAAGGGGCGGTAGACGTTGCAGGCGCCAGCTCGGTAGTCCGGGCCATAAGGGAACTTGGTTTGTGCCTTCCCCTTGCAGGCGAACACCCACTCGTCCTTCGCGCACAAGCGCTTGCCGGCGCTCTCGCAAGCGCGCTTGGCGTCGTAGTAGCTGAGGTAGCCCTGCGGCACCACGCCCTCTTTGGATACGGCGCGAGCGGTGAAACTGTGCTCGCGCTGAAAGTCGGAGAGCTCCGGTATGGGAAAGGCCCGCGCCGCTTCACTCCCGAAGTTCCGCTGGTGCACGCTCCAGTAACCCCACACCTCCGCTAGCTTGGCGGGCGTCGGCGGGTAGTACGGCGAGAGCGGCTGGCCGCTCGCCGCGTCGACCATCGAGCTCTCGAAGCGATCGATGCAGAAGCTCGACACGAGGAGCATCTCTCGCGGGCACGCGATGGCCCTCGCGGGAGGTTGCTCGGCGCGGAGCGGCGCACCAGAGAGCCCGAGGCCGAGGAACCCGAGCCCGGACAACAGCAAGGACCACGGCCCGTAACGCATCGCGCCCGCACTATCGCGAGCGAGGGCTCGCCAAAGCAAGACATATAACCGGCCGCGAGCATTGCCAGGCGCGGAAAGGGTGAGCATGCTCCTAGGTGCATGTCGCCCGAGGTTCAGCAGCAGCACGCGCGCGACCGCAGCGAGCTCGCGACGCGCATCACTCGGCACACGGGGATCGACGATCCACGCATCCTCGACGCCTTCCGCCGGGTACCGCGTCATGCCTTCGTTCCGCCGCACCTCCGCGAGCACGCCCACGAGGACCGCGCGCTCTCGATCGGTCTCGGGCAAACCATCAGCCAGCCGAGCATGATCGCCTTGATGCTGAAGGCGCTCGACTGCGCCCCGGAGCATCGCGTGCTCGAGGTCGGCGCCGGCTCGGGCTACGCGGCCGCGTTGCTGGGCGAGCTCGCGGCGGAGGTCCACGCCATCGAGGTGCTGCCGGAGCTCGCGGAGCGCGCTCGGGCGACGTTGCGCTCGCTCGGCGTGGAGAACGTGACCGTCTACACGGGGAACGGCGCGTTCGGGCTGCCGCAGCTTGCGCCCTTCGATCGCATCCTCGTCTCGGCGGGCGCCGAACACGTGCCCCCGGCGCTGCTCGCCGAGCTCGCGGTGGGCGGACGCATCGCGATCCCGGTCGGCGGCAAGTTCGAGCAAGAGCTCTTGATCGGCACTCGCCGCACGGCGACCGACGTCGACTGGGAGCGGAGCACGCCTTGCGTGTTCGTGCCGCTCGTCGGCAACGCCCCCGCGCAGGGCTGAGCCCGCCGCGTCGAGCTACGCGGAGCCGACGGTCCGCGAAGTGAACGCGATCGGCGTCGTGCCGGCGCGCTGATAGGCGAGCTTCCAGAGCTCGTCACGCGGAGCCTCGAAGATCAGCGTCGCCTCGAAATCGGTAGGCAGCCAAGCGCCGAGACGGATCTCGTTCTCGAGCTGATCCGGCGCCCAGCCGGCGTACCCGAGGAGCGCCGTCACGTGGGTCGGGACGACCCCTCCCGCGATGGCCTCGAGCACCTTGCGAGACGCCGCCGCCCGCACGCTCTCTCCGATCTCGAACTGACCCTCGATGCTCGCGAGCCGCTCGTCTCGACTGTAGACGAGCCAGACCTGCTACTGGGCGACGGGGCCCCCTACTCTGACCGGACCTGACACCTCGGAGAGCGACGGAGGCGCGGCGAGCTCCACGCGGCGGAGGAGCTCGGCGAAGCTCATCACCTCCTTGCCGTTGATCACCCACCCAAACGCACCCTCTTCCCCGTGCGCGGCCAAAAGCACGACCGATCGGTCGAAGTTCGGGTCACCGAGGGGCGGGGCAGCGACCAAGAAGCCCGGAGCCAGAACAGACATCGTCGAAAAAAGGTAGCACAGTTCGACAGCGCCGAATTCTCGCGGGTTTCAGGCTGAATTCTCGATCGGCGAGCCCCCCCGCGGCGCCCCCTTGCCGAACACGCCGCGCCGCGTCGCGACACTCGCGACAAGGCCAGCTCGGACGGTTTCGGAGGTCGGAAGAGCGGCGGGAAGCCTCGGACTTCGCGCGCTCCTCGCACCGCACACTCCCGGGTGAGCTTCAAGCGGATTATGGTGCGGCCGCTGTTGAAATTTGCCGATTCTGGCGAGAAATTTCCTCGAAGCTGGAACTAAACCTGGAACCGATACCAGATCGGGTGTGACCTTTTGCAGGTTGGATCTGGAACCGCTTCCAGCTATGCTCTGGTCATCTGCCGCGCACCATGCGCGCCCTCGCCTTGCGAGCTCGTTCAAGCGGACGCGAGCGAGGATGGCATTCGGATACACCCATGAAGTACGGTCATTTCGACGACAAGCGCCGCGAATACGTGATCACGAACCCCAAGACTCCGGTCAAGTGGGTCAACTACGTCGGGACGATGAAGTTCGGCGGCATCGTCGATCACACGGGCGGCGCCCTGATCTGCAAGGACGACCCGGCGCTCAACCGCATCGTCAAGTACATCCCGCAGCTCCCCGCGTCCGAGTTCAAGGGCGAGACCTTGTACGTCCGCGTCAAGGAGGCGAGCGGCTACCGGGTGTTCTCTCCGTTCTTCGTCCCGACGCTCGATCCCTACGACCGCTTCGAGTGCCGCGTCGGCCTCGGGTACACGACCTGGGACACCGAGTTCTACGGCCTGCGGAGCGAGATCACGGTCTTCGTCCCGAACGGGGCGAACGCGGTCCTCCGCCGCGTGAAGATCACGAACCATCGCAAGGAAGCCGTCACGGTCGACGCGATCCCGGTGGTCGAGTACACGCACTTCGACGCGCTGAAGCAGTTCAACAACGCGGACTGGGTGCCGCAGACGATGCAGAGCAAGGCGGTGCGCGAGGGCTCGGGGCACCTCTTGCTGCTCCAGTACCCGTTCATGAACAAGGACCGCCAGGTGAACTACCTCACCTCGAGCGCGCCGGTCTCGTCGTTCGCGTCGTGCCGCAAGCGCTTCCTCGGCGACAACGAGTACGGAACCTGGCAGCGCCCCCTGTCGCTCCAGGCGGAGGAGCTCGACAACTACGAGGCGCTCCGCGGCGACAACATCGGCGCTCTCCTCCACCACCTCGGTGAGCTCAAGCCCGGAGAGTCGCGCGAGTTCATCGTGCAGCTCGGTCAGGCGCCGAACGCCGAGGCCGCGCTCGAAGAGGCGCGCCGCTACCGCTCGCTCGAGACGTTCGACAAGGCGTTCGCCGAGCAGCAGGGCTTCTTCGAGGCGTTCCTCTCGAAGTTCCAGGTGGAGACGCCCGACGCGAGCTTCAACTCGATGGTCAACGTCCACAACCCCCGGCAGTGTCACACGACCAAGGGCTGGTCACGGTACCTCTCGCTCTACCAGCTCGGCCTGGGCGAGCGCGGCATCGGCTTCCGCGACAGCTCCCAGGACGTGCTCGGCGTGCTCGATCGCCAGCCCGAGGACGCCAAGGCGCTGATGAAGATGCTGCTCAGCGTGCAGAAGCGCGACGGCTCGGCGATGCACCAGTTCAACCCGCTCAGCATGGTGGCGAACGAGGGTGACTCCCGCGAGCGCGAAGATCGCCCGCACTACTACGGCGACGATCACCTCTGGATCGTGGTCTCCGTCGCCTGGTACCTGAAGGAGACGGGCGACTACGCGTTCCTCAAGGAAGAGATCCCGTACTACGACAAGGATCGTGAAGGGCACCCGATCGAGAAGGGCACGGTGCTCGATCACCTCAAGCGCTCGCTCGAGTTCACGAAGAAGGACAAGGGCGCGCACGGCCTCCCGCTGCTCGGCTTCGCGGACTGGAACGACACGGTGAACCTGCCGACGGGCGCGGAGTCGAGCTTCAACGCGAACCTGTACGGCCTCGCGCTGAAGGAGATGAGCGAGCTCCTCGAGCATCAGGGCGACTACGCCGCCGTCGAGAGCTACCGCACCGACTACGCCGTCATGAAGAAGGCGTTCAACGACGCCATGTGGGACGGCGAGTGGTTCATCCGCTACCTGAACTTCGACGGCGCGCCGATCGGCAGCAAGCAGAACACGGAAGGGCAGATCTGGACGAACGGGCAGTCCTGGCCCGTCATCTCGGGCTTCGCCGACACCGAGCGCGCGCAGAAGGCGCTCGACAGCGTGGAGCGGCTGCTCAACACGAAGCACGGCATCAAGCTCAGCGCGCCGGGTTACAACGGCTACGACCCGGCCAAGGGCGGCGTCACGACGTATCCGCCGGGCGCGAAGGAGAACGGCGGCATCTTCTTGCACGCGAACCCGTGGGTCATGATCGCCGAGACCCTGCTCGGAAACGGCGATCGCGCGTACCAGTACTACGACCAGATCAACCCCGCCTCGAAGAACGAGATCATCGACGTCTTCGAGTGCGAGCCGTACGCGTACCCGCAGAACATCTTGGGTGACGAGCACGCGCAGTTCGGCCTCGGCCGCAACAGCTGGCTCTCCGGCACGGCCGCGTGGACCTATACGGCCGCGACCAAGTTCATCCTCGGTGTCATGCCGACGCACAAGGGCCTCAAGGTCTCACCGTGCATCCCCAAGCGCTGGCAGGGGTTCGACGTGGTGCGGCAGTTCCGGGGCGCGGAGTACCGCATCAGCGTCAAGAACCCGAACGGCGTGTCTTCCGGGGTGAAGGAGCTCAAGGTCGACGGACGCAGCGTCGAAGGCTCGATCATCCCGGTCGCGGCTCCCGGCAGCAAGGTCGAGGTCGAGGTCGTGCTCGGCTGAGTTTTGGTGGTCGGTCGCGCGGGGTGAAACCATCGCGTGACGGCACGGTCTCCCCTCGAGCGAAGGTCGCAGAACCCGCTCCGAGGGGAGACTCGTTTCGTGCGTCACGGAGACGCCAAGATCGCGCGCAGCTTCGAAGCCAGCTGTTCGACCGTAAACGGCTTCTGCAGAAAGCCGGCGAGCTCTTTGCTCTCGAAGCGCGAGATGGCCTCCTGCTCGTCGTATCCGCTCATCAAGAGCACCGGCACGTCGGTCCGGAGCGCGCGCACCTTTCGGAACACCGCTTCGCCGTCGAGGCCCGGCATCGTCAAGTCGAGCAGCACCGCCGTGATCTCGCCCGAGTGTTGCTGGAACTGGGAAACCCCATCGACGCCGTCCGCGGCGAGCAAGGTCTCGAACCCGAAGCTCCGGAGGAGCCTCGCCGTCACGTTGCGCACGACCTCCTCGTCGTCGACGACCAGAATGGTGCCGGTGGCTCGCCAGGCCTCGGACGCGTGGACGGGCCGCGATAGAGCCTGAGGTGCCGCGTCGGCGGCCGGGAAGTAGAACCTGAAACGGGTGCCCTGGCCGGGCTCGGAGAGGACCTGGATGGCGCCGTGGTGCCCGCGCACGATCCCGAGCACCGCGGGTAATCCGAGCCCACGCCCCGTGAACTTCGTCGTGAAGAACGGCTCGAAGATGCGCTCGCGGACGGCGGGTGACATGCCGCTTCCGCTGTCCCAGACGTCCAGGCACACGAAGGGACCGCTCGGAAGGCCGCTGCCCAAAAGGAGCGCGGCGAGCTCGTCCTCGGCGAGATCGCACCGGCTCGTCGTGACCACGATCCTGCCCTTGCCCTCGGGGAGCGCCTCGGAAGCGTTCGACACCACGTTCAACACCACCTGACGCAGCTGGGCGGCGTCTCCGGCGACGGCAGGCAGACCCCTGCCGAGCGCGAGCTCGAGCGTCGCGTTCTTGCTGATCGAGACGTGCAGCAGGTGCGCCGTGTCGCGCAAGAGCTCACTGAGATCGAGCGGGCGCACCGCGAAGTGACCCTTGCCGGAGTAGGCCAACATCTGACGGCAGAGTTCGGCGGCTCGGATGGCGGCTTGCTCGATCTGCTGCAGATGCTCGCGGGCGGCGCTCGAGATGCGGACGTCGAGCTCCTCGCTGCGAAACAGGCTCACGCGCCCGAGGATCCCCGTGAGGAGGTTGTTGAAGTCGTGCGCGACTCCGCCGGCGAGTACGCCGAGGCTCTCGAGCTTCTGCGTCTCGAGCAGCTTTTGCTCGAGCGCGCGCTCCTTCTCCTCGCGCCGCCTTCGCTCGGTGACGTCACGCGCGATGCCCTCCACGGCGACGAGCCGACCCACGGCGTCGAACACGCGAACGTTCCGGGCTTCCGTCCAGACCAGCGCGCCGTCGCGTCGAAACCAGCGCAAGCTGAGCGTCTCGTCGCTCGGCGAGCGGTCGAATCCTTCGAAGACTTCGGTGTCGTCGGGGTGCAGGGCACGCAGGATGAGCTCGGGATCTGCGTAGTGCTCCTCCGCCGAATACCCGGTGATGCGCTCGACCGAGGGGCTCAGGTACTCGAAGCCTCGCTCGGGCAGGTAGCGGTAACGGTAGACGACATCGTGCGCGTTCTCTGCGAGGCGCCGGAAGCGCTGCTCGGTCTCGCTCATGGCGCGCTCGGCGCGCTCGAGGGCCGTGATGTCGCGCGCGAGGGCGAGCACGTGCGTCACCTCGCCGGTGGAGGGCCACGGAGTGAGGCGCGTCTGCCAGAAGCGGACCCCCGTCGCGAAGGCGAGCTGTTCCTCGAAGGTGGCGGAGATCCTCGTGTCGCAACAGTCGCGGAGCCGCTCGGTCACCCCTGCGACGAGCTCGGGCGGCATCCAGTCGGATAGAGCCAGCCCCACCACCGCTTCCACCGGGATGCCCGTGCCCGCCTCCCAGGCTCGGTTGGCCGCTTCCATCACGAAGCGCCCCGGCTCGACGCGGAGCACCCAGCAGGGATCGGCCAGCTGCTCGAAGAATGGCCCCAACGGCGGCCTGCCGCCTGCCTGGCTCATCGTTCCCTTCCTCCCCTTCTCATTGCCGAAGAAACGCCGCCGGGCAAGCCGCAGCCGAGATCGCGCGGTTTTGCGCCTTGTGGCATCCGGGATTTTCTCGAACGGGTAGACTGAAGCAATGATGCGCAAGCTCGCCGCCTGCCTGTTCGCCGCTTCGACCGTCCTCTGCGTGACGCGCGCGCACGCCGTCAACACCATCAAGCAGCCGGGCCTGCATCCCGCCTACACCTTCGAGGCAGAGCCCCACCTCCTGCTCGGCTTCGATCTCCCGGGCAAAGGGGCGGACAAGCACGGCTCCGGCTTCGGGCCGGGTTTTCGCGGCACCATCGAGCTCGTCGACAACGGCTTCGTCCCTTCGATCAACAACACGGTCGGTATCGGCTTCGGCCTCGACTGGCTCTCCCCCGG
>JAEZYO010000876.1 GCA_023419055.1 Pseudomonadota bacterium
ACACCTCCTCCGGATCTTCGCTCGCCTCTTCGGCTTCGGAATCGAGCTCACGAAGATCGACCTCGACGTTGACTTGAGCCTGCGCGCGCTTGAGCTCTTCTTCGAGCTCCTTCACCCGCGTCTCGAGCTGCTCGATGCGCTTGAGCAAGAGCGCGCGCCCCGCATCTCCCTCGGCCTCGACGCGCAGCGGCGCGAGCGACGCGACGGGTTCCTCGTAGTGCTCGATGATCTCGACCCGGTGCCGCGTCTGATACGCGCTCACCATCGCCTGCTCCAGCCGGAGCAAGCGCGAAGGCTCGATCCCGAGATTGTCCGCGGCTTTCTCGAGCCGCGCGCGCTCCTCCGGAGTGATGACGCCGTCGGAGAGCACCTCCGCGAAGAGATCTTCGTACTGCGCCTCGAGCGGGCCGAGCCCCAAGCTCCCGGAGATTTCGCCCGGAGAGAAGCCGGATCCGAGCTCGAAGCCTCCCTCTTCCTGATCCGCCGGTGCGACCGCCGCTGCCTCGTTCATCGCTCTCGTCACCTCGCCTTTCAATCTCTCCGATGCGGTCGGCGCGTTCAACGGTGGAGTTGCCTACCGCGCGCCGGCAATGCTAGCGACGAGCCGTGTCGAAGCTCCGCTCCTTCGCCACGGCTTTGTCGCTGCTCCTCTCGAGCTCGGCCCTCTCGGCCGCAGAGCCTTCGGCCCCCCTCTTCACTTTCGAGCCCGTCTACGCGCCTGACGCGCGACCGGGCCCCACGGCCGACGCGCTCGCTCTCGCCGACGTCGAGACGTTGGCTCGCTACAACTTGGGTGGGTCGAGCGATCCTGCGCACCCTTCGAACCTCGCCAACTACCACCCCGCACCTCGGGTGGTCGTGGTCGTACAGAGTGTGCGCCCTCGCCCCGGCAAGGCGCGCCGCTCCGAAGCGCGAGTTCAGGCGAGCGCTCGTCGCAACGCGTACTGGGCGATCAGGAGCTGTTACGAGCCTGGCCTCCGAAAGCGTCAAACGCTGAGCGGGGAGCTCTCGTTCCGCGCCACGGTGGGAGCGCGCGGCAGCGTGCTCGCGACGCGCCTCCTCCGCACCGACTTGTCCGATCGCAGCGTCGCGACCTGTATCGTGAGCGCGTTCCGCAAGCTCGTCCTCGAGCACGGGGCGGGTCGCAAGGTCGACGTCGACTTCGGGGTCTCGATCTATCCCGGCCACGCGCCGGTGCCCGACGTGCCCGTGAGCGCCGCGATCGCGCGCGCCAAGCTGCCGCTCGCCGCCGACTCCGCCAACGCCCTGGTCGCGTCCCAGCGAGCAGGCGTGGAGGCGTGCCTCGCCGAGAGCCGGAAGCGTGACCCGAGGATCTGGGGCCGCATGGCGCTCGAGCTCTCGCTCGCCGCGGACGGCAGCGTCACCGGCGCGCGCGAGATCGAGAGCGCCTTCCCGGACAAGGCGGCCGTCGCCTGCATCAGCGACGGCTTCAGAGTCCTGCGCTTCGACGTGCCCAAGGCGAGCCCGAGCGCGATCGTCGTCGCGCTCAGGCTCGAGCCCGCTCAGCCGGCGCCGCCCTCACCGCCCGCAGGGACGGAGGGCGTGCCACCCGTGCCGGAGCTCGGTGCGCCGCCGGCGCCACCTTCGCCACCGCCAGTGTCGGGGCACTCGCCGAGCGAATCACCTTCGTCGAAGTCGCTGGACGGCGGACGGCAGTAGCCCTTGCGCTGCCAGAAGTCCTCGAGCTGAGGCACGCCGAGCTCCGCGCAAAGGTCACCTTCCACCGAGCAGTCCGTGTTGCAGTCGCACAGCTGACCGCAGAGCCCGATGTCGTTCGGACCCGGGTCGGGCACGAGCCCAGTCGCGAACAAGCACGCCGCGTCGGCCTTGCCCTCACCCGTGAACCCGCAGCCGACGGGTGAGCCGAGGTTGCAGATCGCGGTGCAGAAGCCGGTCTCTTCCGTGTCGTCGTTGGCGATGCAGAAGCCCTGGCACTCGTCCATCGCGAGGCCCGGATCGCAAGCGTCGGTGATCTCCTTGCCCTCCGGCTCCTCATCGACACAGAAGCCGAAATCGAAGTCGCAGAACTTGCCGTCGGCGCAATCGGCGTCGCTGCCGCAGTTGGGCTGACAGCCGAACATCCAGCACTGACCGGCCGCGCACACCTCGCCGTCCACGGGGCAGTCCCCGTCGAGCTGGCAAACTTCATCACCACGCGGCAAGAGCGTGCACACGACCTCTTCACGGCCGTGACATTTGTCGACCGTGCCCGAGTTCGCGCCGGGCTCGCAGCCCTCGAAGCAGAACCCGAGCGAGCACACCGCGCCGCCGGGACATTCGGAGTCGTCGAAGCACTCCTTCGTGCAGAGCCCCTTGGCGGGCGCGGCGCCGAAAGTGTCCACGTCATCCTCGGTCACGCAGAAGAGCTCGTCTTCCGAGCCGCACTCCGCGTCCGTGCTGCAGGCCCTGCCGACGCGCGAGGTTCCGGTCGACCCGCTGTCGCGAACCGTTCCGCCTTCCTTGCTCCCGCCGTCGAGGATCCCTCCGCCGCTGCTGCCGTCGTCATCGTCGTCCGTCGCCTCGTCGCTGCCGCAACCGACGGCCAACACCGAGCCGAAGAGGACGAAGGATCCGAGCGTGAACCAAGCCGAGAGTTTCCTCATGAATTACCTCGCGCCGCGGGGGCGAACTTCGACAAGCCTTACTTTTGGGCTCCGGAAGCGCAAGCCTTTTCTGGCTCTGATCCCTTTGCGACACGCCACGGCAAGCCTGTCATCCCTGCCCGATTGAAGGGCAGCAAACCGCGGCACACCTCGTGCGGGAGCGGCGCGCCTTCGATAGGAGCCTTGCCGTTACGCCAAGGAGGAAGATTCGGCGCTGAATGTCAAACACGCCCCGGGAGCGCTTTCCGGCGATCAAGCGCGAGCGTCCGCAGCATACCGCGATCAGACCGCGACAGAAGGCCGCGCCGACGACTTCCGGAACGAAGAAGAAACACTCGCGCGCTACAAAAGTGACTCACGGTCACGGAACGCCGGCGCGCGCCCCCACACGCGTCGGGCACCTCCGCGAACGGACTGCCCGCTCACCGAGCGGTGCCTCCGTCGGCGTCACCGCGCGCTCTCTCAGCTTCAGTGCCTGATTCGAGCTCGCCCGGCCCACACCCTCGGACACGGTGCGCTCGCCAGCGTCCACCCTCCGGGCAGGAGCGCCTCCCACGTGACCGCCGCTCGCCGAAGGCGAAGGCTCCCGAGCTCGGAGCCGCCCCGTCACCGATCGATTCGTCCGTTCGCGCGGCTGTTCTTGCTCGGTCAATTCGGCGGTTCTTGCGCGCCTACCCTGCGCTCCCGCCCCTTCCCCAGGCGGCCGCCGAGGTGAAAGGCCCCCTTTTGGGCTAAGCTGGATTTTCCCCATGCGTGAGCCCAAGAGCGAGCTGGTACGAATCGACGCCCGGGGCGAAGCCCACCCGATCGGCGCTGTCGCGAGCCAGCGCATGCGCACCCGCGCAGGCACCTTCCGCATCCTGCCTGCCCCTAGGCACGTCGTCTTCATGCGTTTTACCGGTGAAGACGGGCGCCGCGACGCGAGCGACGGAGCGATCGTCAGGTTGGCCGGCGAGGTCACGACGCCCGGCGCGTTGTGCGACGTCCTCGCGCTGCTCGCGCAGACCGGCTGGCGCGGAGAGCTCGTCGTGGAGGACGCAGAGGCCCTGCGCTCGGTCTACTTCGACCAGGGCAACGTCGTCGGCGCCACCACGAACGTCGAAGCCGAGCGCATCGGCGCGGTGCTCTACCGCTACGGCGCCATCGACGACTCGGCCCTCGAGCGCGTGCTCGAGCTGGTGCACGCCGGCAAGCGCTTCGGCCAGGCCGCGCTCGAGCTCGGCGTCATCCCGCGCGACCGGCTCTATCACTACATCCAGCGGCAGATCGAGGAGATCGTCTTCGCGACGCTGATGGTCTCCGACGGCACCTTCTTCTTCCTCGACGGCTACGACGACGCCAAGCTGGTCTCGCACCACACCCTGAGCGCCAACGCGCTCTTGATGGACGCCGTCACCCGCGTGGATGAACAGCGCTACTTTCAAGAGAAGATCCCCTCGGTGCAGCACATCCCGGTGCGCGTGGCCGCCCGCAAGCCCCCGCCCGAGGAGTTCTCCAAAGTCTACGACGCCCTCGACGACTCGAAGAGCGTCGAGGAGATCGGGCGCGCCACCGGACTCGGCGAATTCGAGACCACCAAGCAGCTCTACGGCCTCGTCCAGTCCCACCACGTCGCCATCCACCCCCCTCGCCTCTCCGGCGGCCCCACCGCGCTCGTCTCCACCGCCAACGGCGCGCTCCTCCAGATCTTCAAGGCAGCCGTCGAAGCCGGCCGGGGCGCCGAACTGCGCGACAGCCTCACCGCCTTCGCCACCGGCGCCGGCGTCTACGACATCCTCTTCCGCGGCGCGGGCCCCGACGAACAGGGCATGCTCGACGCCGACAAGGTCGCCGAGAACGCCGTCATCGTCTCCGGCGGCGGCGATCCCCACCAGATCCTGAAGCAGATGCTCCACGAGTACGTGAGCTTCGCCCACTTCAGCAC
>JAEZYO010000924.1 GCA_023419055.1 Pseudomonadota bacterium
GGTGAGGGCGCTCTTCCAGGGCGCCCTCGTGATCTCTCTCGGTGCCGCCGCGCTCGCCGCCTGCAGCGCGGGAGATGCTTCGGAGCCGCTCGGCCAGGTCCGGCTGGCGGACGAAATCT
Organism: Pseudomonadota bacterium; assembly: GCA_023419055.1. Next base: position 120 of record JAEZYO010000924.1, read on the forward strand.
GCGACGCCGAGTCGCCGGATTGCGACGACGGCGAGGTCTGTACCGAGGACTCCTGCAACCTCGAGCAGGGCATGTGCGTCCACACGCCCATCGCCGAGTGTTGTCACCAGGCGAGCGACTGTGACGACGGAGCCAAATGCACCGTCGACACGTGCAACGGGCTCACCTGCGTGCACGAGCCGAACGACGAGCCCGGATGCTGCGCGAGCAACGACGACTGCGCCGACGCGAGCGAGTGCACCACGGACACCTGCGATCTCGCGACCGGGGAGTGCAAGCACACGTCCGTCCCCGAGTGCTGTCCCGCGACGGACGACTGCGACGACGGCAACCCCTGCACGATGGAGGTCTGTAACGCCGGGACCGGGACTTGCAGCTTCGCCAAGATCCAGAACTGCTGCCTCTACGACAGCCAGTGCCCCGACGACGACAACGCTTGCACCACCGTCGCGTGCAACCTCGAGACGAACCAGTGCGTGACGACCGAGGACGGCGCGTGCTGCGTCTCGGCCGAAGAGTGCGACGACGGCGATCCTTGCACGGCCGACGAGTGCACGGACAAGGCCTGCACCCACACGGAGATCGAAGGCTGCTGTACCGGCGACGGGCAGTGCCAGGACGACGATGTGTGCACGGTCGGCGCTTGCGACCCGGAGACGCACACCTGCACGACGAGCAAGATCACGAATTGCTGCTCGGAGAAGGACAGCGAGTGCGAGGACGGCACCGCCTGCACGCGCGACAGCTGCGACGCCGACTCGTTGAGCTGCCAGCACGAGAGCAAGCCCTTCTGTTGCGCCACCGACGCCGACTGTGACGACGGCAACGCCTGCACGACGGAGCACTGCGGCACGAACGGGCGCTGCAGCTACACGAACGAAGGCGCAGACTGCTGCAACACCGCGGCGGATTGCTCCGACAACGACCCCTGCACCGTCGATCGCTGCAGCGACGACTCTTGCGAGCACGAGGCGATCGAAGGCTGCTGCTTGACGGACGACGACTGTGAGGACGACAGCTGCGAGCAGCGCACCTGCGACCTCACCACGCGCGTCTGCAAGGCGCTCCCCACCTCCGGCTGCTGCGACGCGGTGAGCGACTGCGCGGACACCAGCGCCTGCACGAGCGAGAGCTGCGGGAGCGAGGGCGGCGGCACCTGCGAGGTGACCTCGATCGAGAGTTGCTGCAACTCGGACGAGGACTGCGACGACGGTAACCCGTGCACCACCGAGAGCTGCGAGTCGGGCACCTGCGAGTTCAAGAAGGTGGACGACTGCTGCGTCCTCGACGGTGACTGCTTCGACGGCGACGCTTGCACCGCCGATCAGTGCCAGTCCGACAACACTTGCAAGAACACCGCCGCGGAAGGTTGCTGTACGAGCGACTCCGACTGCGACGACGAAGAGCCGGTGTGCGATCGCGCGAAAGCGCGCTGCGTCGCCGAGCGCCCCGAGCCGGGCGGCACGGGAAATCCCGACGCCGGCACGGATCCCCCCGGCGGCAATCCACCTACAGGCAACCCTCCGACGGACGGCGGCATCGTCATCACGCCTGACAGCGGGACCACCACCGAGGCCTCGCCGGACGAAGATTCGAAATGCAGCTGCGGGGTGGTCCGCTATAGGTCTGGATCGGGCACACTAGGGTTGCTCGCTCTGGCCGGTGTTCTCTCTGCGGCGCGCCTGCGTCGCCGCGCGGTTCGCATTCGCTCCGATAGAGCCTGACGGGAGAGAGGCAGCTCCAACATGCACTCCATCATCAAGACCTTGGGCATCTGCAACTTGGCACTTTTCACGGCGCTTTCGGCCTGCAGCAGCGACGACGACGAGGCGGGCGGCCTCTCCTCGGGTTCGGGCGCGTCGTCGAGCGGGGCCAAGGGCGGCTCCGCCGGCAGCTCGGCGACCTCCGGCGGCTCGTCGTCGGGTGGCTCGTCATCGGGTGGCACGAGCTCGAGCTCGGGCGGCAGCGGCAACACGGGTAACACCGGCAATACGGGCAACACCGGCAACATCCCGACGGAAGCGTGCCCGGGCCTCGCCTTCGAGAACGAAGGCGGCGGTGGCGGCGAAGAAGAGGCGTGCACCGGCGTCGGTTACGAAGCCGAGGCCATCCCGGTCGACATGTTCATCATGATGGATCGGTCAGACTCTATGAAAAACCAGCTGCCCGGCGGTCAGACGCGCTGGGAAGCGCTGAAGGACGCGGTGCAGGAGTTCGTGGGCGCCGACAGCGCCCGCGACATCGGCGCCGGCATAGGCTTTTTCAGCTTCAGCGGTAGCGGCATCGACGATGTCGAATGCCCCGTGGAGAACTACGCCGACCCGGTGGTGCCGATTGCCCCACTCGGCGAGGTTGGCGAGGATCTCGTCAACGCCATCGACGAGACCGCGCCCGCCGGCCTCACACCCACGATTCCAGCGCTCAAGGGAGCGATCCAGTACGCGAAGGGGTGGGCCGAGGATCACCCCGACCGAGCGACGATCGTGGTGCTCGTGACGGACGGCTACCCCACCCAGTGCGGCAACGCGCCGGAGGAGGTCGCGAACGCGGCGGAGGCCGGCCTCGAAGAAGCGCCGTACGTCCGCACCTACGTCATCGGCGTGGGTGACGTGGCCAAGTTCAACCTGGACGCCTACGCGCGAGCTGGCGGGAGCACGGAGGCTTTCCTCACCGAAGACGACAACGTCTCGAGCGCCTTCGTGGACGCCCTCCTCAACATCACGAACTCGAAGCTCGCCTGCGAGTACCAGATCCCCGAAGTCGACGACAACATGCAGGTCGATCCGGAGAAGGTGCAGGTCGTGTACACGCCCGCGACCGGCGACGCCGAAGAGGTCCCGCGCGTGAGCGGCCTCTCGGACTGCGCCAACGCCGAGAACGGCGGCTGGTACTACGACAACGCGAAGTCGCCGACCAAGATCACGGTGTGCCCGTGCACGTGCACGCGCTTCGCCGCGGGTAACGTCGCGGTGCGCATCGGCTGCAAGCCGCGCATCGGCATCCGCTGAGTACCGATCGCGAGAGGGTTCGCATCGACGAGCCCTCTCGCTGCGCTTGCGGAACCCCGGCTTCTCGAGGCTGTCTCACCGCTCGGTGAGCACCCCGCTGAGAAGCGTGATCCGAGAGGCGGCTGGACCGGTTACGTCACTCGGAGCAGGAGCGGCGCTGCTGGTGCTGCTCCACCGAGCGCTGCGCTCGGCGCCCATTTCTCCGGATGCGCTGCTCTTGAAGCTTTCGGGGGATCTCGGAGCACCGGACTATGCGCTGTTGCTCGCGGTGGTTGCGGCTTGCGGCTGGGCGGTCGTGACGAAACGGAGAGCAGCCCTGAGCTCGATTCAGCTCTACGCGCTGGGGTTCGGCATGCTCCTCACTCAGTATCGGCTCGGGTTCGAGGTGAGGAAGGTCGATCCGCGCGTGGTGCTCGGCATCCTGTCGGGCGTGGCGACGCTCTACAGCTGCTACCTGTGTCTACTCGCGTACGGCGCGCTCTGGCTTCGTAGACGCCGCGAATAGGCGCATTCCTCCTCACCAAGCCAGAGTGCCCGCTCCTCGCTTTCGCGAAGGCGGGCACTCGAGCTCGTCGCTGGAGCTAGCTTACTTCGTGACCGGGATCTCGCCGGAAGCGCAACCGAAGAGCAGCTCCACGCGGGCGGAGACGTCCGCCTGCACGCGGTTGCAAGTCGCTTCACAGAGCACGATCTGGTTCTCGGAGTTGAGCTGCCAGCCCTCGCTGCAGTCACCCTGATTGTCGGGGAGGATGAGCTGCGTGCCGTTCGGCGACGAGACCATGAGGTTCACCTGCGTGAGATCGATGGTCTGCCCCGCGGGCGGATTCGGGATCGCATAGGTACAGCTGTTGAGCTGACCCGCGATGGCGCCGAGACCTTCTCGGAGCGCGGCGGCGAAGTCCGGCTCCTGGGTCATGTCCATGTGGCAAAAGTTCGGGCCGTTCTCGGTACAGCCAGCGGCGGCGGTTCCGCCTTCCATGGCGGCCTTCGAGAGCCAGGGGCGCATGTCGCCGCCGGTCATCGAGTTCTCTTCGCTGCCTGGCGAGCCGATGATGAAGGTGCGGATCCCCTCGTCCGCCGCTGCCGAGATCTCGTCGATGATGGGTTGGGTCTCGACGACGGTCGGCGGGTTGCCGATGCAGCCGTCCGCCAGCGTGGGCGCGCCGTCGGTAATGAGGAGCATGAAGCGGCTCGCCGAGGTCATGAACGGGCGCATGCCGTTCTCGAGCGCGTGCCGGTACGCGATGTGCGTCGGCGTCGCGCCGTTCGGCTGCGCTCGCCGGATCGCGTTTTCGAGCGCGTCGCGGTGCTGAGAGCCGTCCGGTCCCATCATCGCGATGGGGATCATGTCCTCCGCGTCGAGGCAGGCGCTATCCGGGCGCGGCTGGTTACCGCTGTCGGTGCCGCGGTTGGGATAGAACAAGAGGCCCACCGCGGTCTGCGGCGAGAGGCCCTCGAGCGCCTCGAGCAGCGCGTCGCGCGTGACCTCCCACTTGCTGTCGCGGCTGCCGGGGGCGCCTTCGCGCATCGAGAGGCTGGTGTCGACCACGAGCTGGATCACGGCCGGGAGGTTCTCACCTTCGGTGGTCCACCCCGCGCAGGCGCCCTTCTCGATGATGTCGACTTGGTCCTCATCGAGATCGACGGTGCCTCCGTCGTGCATCCCAGGGATGCCGTTGCCGGTAGTCCCACCACTCCCGACATTGATGGTGCCTCCCGCACCCGTGCCTGACCCATTGGAGGCGCCGCTGCCGAGACCGGCGTCACCCTCGTCATCCGACCCACAGGCGATCGAAAAAGTGGGCAGGGAAAGCATAGAAAGGAACAGGACACGCCTCAGCATTTGTCGAATCCTTTTCAGAGGGTAGAGCCGGCCATTGGGTCAAAAGATGGCGGCGCACCTTAGGGCCCTTGAGTGTCACGAGGCGAAGCCGACGGCTCACGGACGTCGCGCTTCACCCCCAACACGGTCGTGACGCTGCTCGAGCTCGGGTGAACGAACAGTGCCTATGTAGCGCTCCGAAACGAGAGCGAGGTCTGGAGCTCGCTCACTCCTCCCATTCTAGCATTCGGCTCATCATTCGCGAAGGCGATTTCCGCGCGCTCATCGACCCTCGGGCAGACGAACTTCAAGAAGACGAACTTCTAGAAAGACGACCTTCTAGAATCTTCGAATCAGGAATTTCATCACCCTCACCGCGCGCGCACGATGGTCGAGTAGTCCGGGGCGCGCGGGACCTCGGCGTCGGCGAGATCGATCTGAGCTTTCTGCAGTTTCCCAGAGAGATCCACGTTCACGGCTTGCCAGCGCGTGTAGGCGTCGATGACCCAGATACCGCTCTCACGAGTCCCGTTGCCGCTCCAGCCGTTACCGCCGAAAGGTAGGTGCGCCTCCGCTCCGGTGGTCGAGTTGTTGACGCTGGTCATACCGGCGCGAATTTCCTCTTTGAAGCGCAGCATCGCCTTCGCGTCTCGCGTGTAGATCGCGCTCGAGAGGCCGTATGGAGTGCCGTTGGCGGCGGCGATCGCCTCGTCCACGCCGTCGACCTCGACCAGGTTCACCGTGGGGCCGAAGCACTCTTCCTGCGCGACCCGCATGCTCATCTTCACGTTGCCGAAGATGCGCGGCGTCGCGTAGAGGCCCCGGCTCGCGTCACCCGTGAAGGTCTTGGGCTCTTCACCCGGAAGGATGCGCACGCCGTCCAGCAAGAGCTCGGCGCCGTCGTCGAGGCCCTCGGCGCGCTGGGCCGACCAGCGCTCGAGGAAGCGCTCGTTGATGAAGGGCCCGTAAGCGACCGACTCATCGAGCGGATCGCCGATCTTGAGCTCGGCGGCGCGGCGCAGGAGCTCGTCCTTGACCTCGGGCATCACGCGCTTGTCCACGATGATGTTCCCGCAGCTCGTGCAGCGCTGGCCGGCGGTGCCGAACGAGGCCCAGAGCGCGCCCTCGACGGCGAGCTCGAGATCCGCGTCGGCGAGGATGACGAGCGGGTTCTTCCCGCCGAGCTCGAGCGACGGAATCTGCAGGTTTCGCCCGCAGACTTCGCCGATCTTGCGCCCCACGGCGGTCGAGCCCGTGAACGAGATCTTGTCGAGCAGCCCCTTGTCGACCATCGAGACGAGGTACTCGCCGGCGCCTCCCGCTCCCGGGCCGTGTACCTGGGACAAGACGCCGTCCGGCAGCCCGGCGCGCCGGAAGAGGTCGAGGAACAGCGCCGCGGTACCCGGCGCGTCGTCAGACGGCTTCCAGACCACGGCGTTGCCTGCGAGCAACGCGGGAATCAGCTTCCACGAGGGCACGGCGATCGGGAAGTTGCCGGCCGTGATCACCCCCACCACGCCGACCGGCCGCCGGTAGGTGAAGAGCTCCTTGTCCCGGAGCTCGCTCGGGACGGTTTGACCGTAAAGTCGCCGGCCCTCGCTCTGGAAGAACTCGGCGGTGTCGATCGCTTCCTGCACGCTGCCGCGCGCCTCGCGCAAGGGCTTGCCCACCTCGCGCGCGACGAAGCGGCTCAGCGACTCTTTCTCCTCGGTGAGCAGGCGCGACAGGCGCCCGAGCACCTGAGCGCGTTGCGGCGCGGGCGTGCGCGCCCAGCGCTCCTGCGCGGGACGCGCCGCGCGGCAGGCCTCTTCGACCTCCGCGAGGGACGCGTTGCCGGCGAGCGTGACCACGTCGTCTCGCTGTGCCGGATTCAAGCGCGAGAACGTCGACGCTTCGGGCAGGCGCTCGCGGCCTGCGATGAAATGAGGGGCGACCAGCGTGTCCGGCAGACCCGCCGCCTGAGCTCGCGTGTGCATCCTAGAAGGGTGTGCCGACCCGCCCGCCCGAGCAACGAGAGGGCGCTCGGAGCACGGGTTCTTGCCCAACTCCTGCGCGAAGTTCAGCGTCGGCCGGTGGGCCGATGACTTGCGGCACTGCTTCGACGAACTCGCGGGCGTTAGAGATTGCGGAGGCCCGCCTGACTCGGCTATCCGAGTTCGTCCCGGAGATCTCGTGCTCGCCTATTTCGTCATCACTCCCGAGGTTGCCCGATGAGCGGCCCGGCGCATTTCCCGCGCGTGGTCATCGAACAAGTCACCCCCGAGCTCGAGTGCGGGCGTTACCCGATCAAGCGACCGGTGGGCAGCGTGATCGAGGTGGGGGCAGCCATCTTCAAGGACGGTCACGACCAGATCGCGGCGCGCATTCTGTGCCGGCCGCCGGGCGAGACCGAGTGGCAGTCGTCTCCGCTCACTTACCGCTTCGATCCCGATCGCTGGTACGGCTCGTTCAGAGTCGATCGGCTGGGGCGCTGGTTTTACACCATCGAAGCCTGGCCGAACCACTACGGCACCTGGCGCAGCGACCTCGGCAAGCGCATCGACGCGGGGCAAGACGTGCGGGCGGAGCTGCTCGAAGGCGCGGCGCTGCTCGAGCGTCACGCCAAGCGCTTGAAGGGCGAGGCCGGCAAGCGCGTGCGCGAGGCGGCCGAGCGCCTGGCGAATCCGCGCGCCACCTTGGAGGAGCGGCTGCGCGTCGCGTTCTCCGAAGAGGTGCTGCACGACGTGAACGGCCCGATCGATCCGAGCGAGGTGACGACCCTCGCGGCGCCGCTCGAGATCTTGGTCGACCGCCCCGAGGCGACCTTCTCGGCCTGGTACGAGGTGTTCCCGCGCTCGCAGAGCCGCGTGCCCGGCAAGCACGGCACGTTCGCGGACACGGCGCGGCGCCTGCCCGAGATCGCGGCCATGGGCTTCGACGTGCTCTACCTGCCGCCGATCCATCCGATCGGCGAGACGCACCGCAAGGGCCGCAACAACGCGCGCACCGCGGAGCCGGGGGACGTCGGGAGCCCGTGGGCCATCGGCTCGAAGCACGGCGGGCACACGGCGATCCACCCCGAGCTCGGCACCGAGGCGGATTTCGTCGCCCTCGTGAAGAGCGCGACGGACTTCGGGATCGACATCGCGCTCGATTTCGCGCTGCAGTGCTCACCCGATCACCCTTGGGTGAAGGAGCACCCGGAGTGGTTCTTCGTGCGGCCCGACGGCAGCATCCGCTACGCCGAGAACCCGCCGAAGAAGTACGAGGACATCTACCCGATCAACTTCTGGTCCTCGGATCGCGAAGGCCTCTGGAACGCCTGTCGCGACGTGCTCGTGTACTGGATCGAGCGCGGCGTGCGCATCTTCCGCGTCGACAACCCGCACACCAAGCCGCTCGCCTTTTGGGAGTGGTGCCTGCGCGAGATCCACGAGCGCTACCCCGACGTGATCTTCCTCTCCGAGTCCTTCACGCGGCCGAACCGCATGAAGGCGCTCGCGAAGCTCGGCTTCAACCAGAGCTACACGTACTTCACGTGGAAGAACACGTCCTGGGAGATCCGGGATTACTTCACGGAGCTCACCCGGTCGGACATGGTGGACTACTACCGGCCGAATTGCTTCGTGAACACTCCGGACATCCTGCACGAGTATCTGCAGAAGGGCGGGCGCCCGGCGTTTCGGATCCGCTTGCTCTTGGCGGCCACCCTCGCTCCCGTCTACGGCATCTACAGCGGTTACGAGCTCTGCGAGAACGTCGCCGTGCGAGAAGGCAGCGAGGAGTACCTGAACAGCGAAAAGTACGAGATTCGTGTTCGGGACTGGAGCGCGCCCGGCAACATCAAGCAGGACATCGCGCGGCTCAACCGCATCCGCCGCGAGAACCCGGCCCTCCACGAGCTCGCGAACCTCGAGTTCTTGCCGTCCGAGTACGACGGCATCCTCGCCTACCGTCGCTTTGCCTCGGGCAACGAGCTCTGCGTCATCGTCAACCTGGACCCGAACGCGATGCACGAGACCACCATCGAGCTCCCGCTCGAGAAGCTCGGCATCGGCGAGACGGAGCCGTACGAGATGGCGGATCTCTTGACCGGGGCGCGCTACACCTGGCGTGGTCGAAAGAACTACGTGAAGCTCGATCCGACGGACAAGGTCGGACACCTCTTCCGAATCGAGCGCAAGGTTTACTGAAACAGCAAGGTAGGCAGTAAAGAATGCGGACGCGGCCCGGCACTCCTCAACCGCTCGGCGCCACTTGGGACGGCGAGGGCGTCAACTTCGCCCTCTTTTCCCAGCACGCCACCGCGGTCGAGCTCTGCTTCTTCGATTCGCCCGAGGCCAAGCGCGAGAGCGTCCGTATCCCCATCAAAGAGCGCACCAACCGGGTCTGGCACGCCTACATGCCGGACGTGCGCCCGGGGCAGCTCTACGGCTACCGCGTCCACGGCCCGTACGCCCCCGACCAGGGCCACCGCTTCAACCCGAACAAGGTGTTGATCGACCCGTACGCCAAGGCCATCGCCGGGGTCGTCGGCGAGCCGGATGAGGTGTTCGGCTACCGGAAGAACGACCCCGCGCTCGACATGAGCATGAGCGAGAGCGACAGCGCGGGCGTCATCCCGAAGGCGATGGTGATCGACGGCGCCTTCACCTGGGGCGACGACCGCCTGCCCCGAGTGCCCTGGAGCCGCACGCTGATCTACGAGTGCCACGTCGGGGCCATGACGATGCAGAACCCCGACGTGCCGGCGCACCTGCGCGGCACCTACCTCGGGCTCGCCTCGGACGCGGTGATCGACTACCTGCGCTCGCTCGCGGTGACCGCGGTGGAGGTCCTGCCAATCCATCACGCCGTCAGCGAGCGGCGGCTCACGGATCTCGGGCTCGTCAACTACTGGGGTTACAACACGATCGGGTTCTTCGCGCCCGATCCGCGCTTTGCCACGGGCTTTCTCGGCCAGCAGGTGACCGAGTTCAAGACCATGGTGAAGGTGCTGCACCGCGCCGGCATCGAGGTGATCCTCGACGTGGTCTACAACCACACCGGCGAGGGCAACCAGCTCGGCCCCACGCTCTCTTTCCGCGGCATCGACAACCAGTCGTACTACCGCCTCGCCCCGCACGATCAGCGCCACTACGTCGACTTCACGGGCTGCGGCAACAGCCTGAACGTGCTCCACCCGCGGAGCCTGCAGCTGATGCTCGACAGCCTGCGCTACTGGGTGCAGGAGATGCACGTCGACGGCTTCCGCTTCGACCTCGCCACCACGCTCGCGCGCGACCCGTACGAGTTCGACGCCTTCTCGCGCTTCTTCGCGACGGTGCAGCAGGATCCGATCCTGTCCCAGGTGAAGCTCATCGCGGAGCCCTGGGATCTCGGGCCCGGCGGCTACCGGCTCGGCGGTTTTCCTCCCGGTTGGGCGGAGTGGAACGGGCGCTACCGCGACTGCGTGCGCCGCTTCTGGCGCGGTGACGAGGGCCAGGTGCCCGAGCTCGCCTCGCGCCTCTCCGGCTCGAGCGACATCTTCCAGGCGGGTGATCGAGGGCCCTACGCGAGCATCAATTTCGTCACTTGCCACGACGGCTTCACGCTGAACGACCTCGTCAGCTACGAGCAGAAGCACAACCTCGCGAACGGGGAAGACAACCGCGACGGGGCGAACGACAACATCAGCCGCAACTGGGGCGTCGAGGGCGAGACCAAGTCCCTCCAGATCCTGCGCCTGCGCGAGCGCATGCGGAAGAACTTCATCGCGACGCTCGCCTTCTCCCAGGGCGTGCCGATGCTGTCGCACGGCGACGAGATCGGCCGCACGCAGAACGGCAACAACAACGCTTACTGCCAGGACAACCCGATCGCGTGGATGAACTGGGAGCTCCAGGACTCGCAGAAGGAGCTGCTCGAGTTCACGCGCGAGGTGCTGCGCATCACGCGCGAGAACCCGGTCTTCAGGCGGCGCCGCTTCTTCCACGGTGACACCGTCTCCGACAAGGGCGTGAAGGACGTCTCCTGGGTCCGCCCCGAAGGCGGAGAGATGACGCTCGAGGACTGGGGCAACCCGAAGAACCACACGCTCGGCATGCTGATCCACGGGGAGGCGAGCGACGACGTCGACGAGCGCGGCCGTCCGAACCGCGGGCAGACGCTGCTCTTGCTGCTCAACGCGAGCAACCGGGCGCGTCATTTCGTGCTGCCGAACCTGCCCGAACGAGGCCAATTTCAAGAGCTGGTGAATACGGCGCAGGCGACCCACAGAACGCCGCGCGGCGGCATCAACATCGCCCCTCATTCCCTCATTCTTCTATGCTACGTGGTGAGTTGATGTCTGAAGCCATTGCGCAAGATTCCGCCCTGGTGGGCGATCAGCAGAAGCTCGCCGCGCTCCGCAACGGCGACCTCGCCGATCCCCACTCTCTGCTCGGCGCGCATCCTGCGCGCCTCGGCGGCGAAGAAGGCGTCGTGATTCGCGCGTTCCACCCCGAGTCCGCTGGCTGCACGCTGGTGCTCCCCGGCGAGCAGGGCCGCCCGATGACGTCGATCGGCGGCGGAGTGTTCGTCGCGTTCTTGCCGGGCTTCCGAACGCCGCTCGCCTACAAGCTGCGCTTCCACTTCGCCGACGGCGGAGTCTGGGAGTACGAAGATCCGTACCGCTTCCTGCCGACGCTCGGCGATCTCGATCTGCATTTGATCGGCAAGGGCGATCACCGGCGGCTCTGGGAAGTCCTCGGCGCGCAGCCGAAGGTGATCGACGGCGTCGCCGGCACCGCGTTCGCCGTCTGGGCACCGAGCGCCAAGCGCGTGAGCCTGGTCGGTGACTTCAATCGCTGGGACGGCCGCGTGTTCCCGATGCGCGTGCTCGGCGCGAGCGGCATCTGGGAGCTCTTCGTGCCCGGCCTCGGCGAGGGCACGATCTACAAGTTCGAGCTCAAGACCCGCGAGGGCATGCCGCGCCTCAAGACCGATCCGATGGCGCGCGAGATGGAGCACCCGCCGGCTACCGCGGCGCGCGTGAACGTCTCTCACTACACCTGGCACGACGACGCCTGGCTCAAGGAGCGGGCGCAGCGCGACCACCTGCGCTCGCCGATTTCGATCTACGAGCTCCACATCGGCTCGTGGGCGCGCGTGCCGGAGGAGGGCAACCGCTGGCTCTCGTACCGCGAGCTCGCGCCGCGCCTGGTCGAGCACGTGAAGCGCCTCGGCTTCACGCACGTGGAGCTCATGCCGATCGCGGAGCACGCGTACTACCCGTCCTGGGGCTACCAGGTGACGGGCTACTTCGCGCCGACCTCGCGCTACGGCACGCCCGACGATTTCCGCTTCTTCGTCGACTACTGCCATCAGCACGGCGTGGGCGTCATCATCGACTGGGTGCCCGCGCACTTCCCGAAGGACGACTTCTCCCTGCGCCGCTTCGACGGCACGGCGCTCTACGAGCACGAGGACGTGCGCCGCGGCGAGCACCCCGACTGGGGCACCCTGATCTTCAACTACGGCCGCGTGGAGGTGAAAAACTTCCTGGTCGCGAACGCCGTGTACTGGCTGCGCGAGTTCCACGTGGACGCGCTCCGCGTCGACGCCGTCGCGAGCATGCTCTACCTCGACTACAGCCGCAAAGAGGGCGAGTGGATGCCGAACGCCTACGGCGGTCGCGAGAACATCGAGGCCATCGAGTTCTTCCGCACCGTGAACGAGGTGATTCGTCAGGAGGTGCCCGGCGCCTTCACCGTCGCCGAAGAGTCGACGGCGTGGGGCGGCGTCACGCGCCCCGCGAGCGAAGGCGGGCTCGGCTTCACCTTCAAGTGGAACATGGGCTGGATGCACGACACGCTCGGCTTCTTCTCGAAGGAGGCGGTGCATCGCAAGTACCACGTGGATCAGCTCACGTTCGCGATGCTGTACGAGAACACCGAGCGCTTCATCAACTCGATCTCCCACGACGAGGTCGTGCACGGTAAGGGCGCGCTGATCGAGAAGATGCCGGGCGACTTCTGGCAGAAGCTCGCGAACGTGCGGCTCTTGCTCGCCTACGCGTACACGCGCCCCGGCAAGCAGCTCATGTTCATGGGCTCGGAGTTCGGGCAGCACCACGAGTGGAACCACGACGCCAGCATCGACTGGCACATCTCGAATCACCCGCAGCGCAAGGCCCTGCAAGAGTTCATCAGCGAGCTCTCTCGGGTCTACAAGTCGACCCCCGTGTTCTGGCGCGGCGACCCCGACTCGGACAGCTTCGAGTGGATCAACTGCTCGGACCGCGACAACACCGTGCTCTCGTTCATGCGCAAGCACCGCGGGGATCACGCGGTGGTCGTCTTGAACTTCACGCCCGTGCCGCGCGAGGGGTATCGCGTCGGCGTGCCGAGCCCGGGCCGCTACGTGGAGCGCCTGTCCTCGGACGATCTCCGCTTTGGCGGCAGCGAGTTCGAGACGCTTTCCATCGTCGAGGCCGATCCGGTGCCTTGGGACGGCAAGCAGTACTCCATCAAGCTCCAGGTCCCGCCGCTCGGGGCACTGATTCTGATGCCATCGCAGTAAGATCCGCGGCTATCATGCCGGGGCTTGGCGAGGTCAAAGAGGGCGCCCGTCGTCGCCGCGCTGTGCCTGCTCTATGCGGAGCACGCGCTCGCGACGCCGTCTGCGCTCTTCGGTCCCGGGCCGCGTAGCCAGGCGCTCGGGGGCACCGGCGCCGCCACCCCGGACACGGTCGAGGCGGCGGCGACGAACCCGGCCGCGCTCGGCGGCGCTCGTCCGGAGGTCCTGCTCGGGTATCGGGCAACGCACTTCGAGCTCCGCGCCGATCCCTTGCCGGAGACTCACGCCGCGCTCGGTGCCGGCGTCTTCGGGCTGACGCTGCCGCTCGTTCGCGGCGGGGACTGCGGGCTCACGTTGGGCTTGCTCACCGCGACGCCGAAGGATCTCGTGGTCTCCGCCGAGCTTCCACCCGCCGAGGAGCCGCAGTTTCCGCTCTCGCTCGAGCGCGCGCGGGCGGTCGATTTCGCGCTCGGTCTGGGCTTTCGCTACGGCGAGCTCGGCGCCGGGATCGGGCTTCGCGCCCTGGCCGCGCTCGACGGGCGCGCGCGGGTGGTCGACGAGGCGGGCAGCGCGCGGGCGGAGGTGGTCGACACGCTCGACCCCGTCGTGGGGCCCGGCGCC